>CAZASA010000055.1:0-15017 GCA_964487685.1 uncultured Planctomycetales bacterium | reverse complement strand
TCAAGGCCTTTAAAAAAGGCGTTTTTAACTACATCAAAGAAGACGTTGATAAATACACCCAACAGCCGATACCCCGAAAGTATTTCTCCGGTGGGACAGAAGATTTTGCCCAAGCAGAAGATGTCAAAGCAGGGTATCACGACAGGGTATTGTTAATTGCCCAAAAAGGTGAACTCTTGCCCAAGAATATCGACCTGGCCGCCGCTGCTGGTGAAGAACCGACCATTGACCGCGCCGCCATTGCGCTTGATCCAAGCCGAGCCGATGCGGCGATGGCAGCGAATAGTGTGAAAAAAGCCTTTATATCTATCACAGAAAGAATAAAAGAAGGTTTGCTTACCAAAGGGCAAAGGCAAGAAAATCAAGAAATAGATCAAGAGGCAGCCACAGAACATATTAGGGATCTTTTTGTCTTAGCTTCAGAAATTGCAAGCGGGCACGGTGTAAAAGGAGTCAATAGGATAAGCGTTACTTCCGAGATTCCCAAAAATATTGGCATCTCTGTAAAACTGTCAAATGCGCTTTATGGAAAGAAAATCCCTAAGAAATTTTGGAGATATAGTATGCTTATCGATATTGAAATGTCTTCGATCCAAGATGATTGGAGTAAGGGAAGTTTTGATATCGAAAGAATTAATAGAAGGGTCGCTCGAGTAAATGCAACGCTTTCAAATATTATCAAAGCGATCAATCAAAGCGCGGCGATGACGGCGACGGAAGCTCGGGATATTAGGGATTTGCTTTCTAATAATTCCTATGTTGCGAAGGTGGATTTGGATGCATTGGCTGGTAGGCAATTATCTGATCATTTTAATGAGGCCAAAGAATTATCCCAGAAAGTTTTCCAGGCTGTTATTGATCTTTCGGGAAGTAATCGTAAGCCAAAAAAGACTTTTATACACAAGCTCGCTTTACAAGTTTTATCCACGGAAGAAAAGATGGGTCGTAAATTAACCGCTACAACAGAGTTACCATCAGTTCTTACAGAAAAGATCAAGAGTGATGAACGCGTTTATCTTAAAGAATATCGGGAACCTAAAGAAAGTGAACAAAGAATGGTCCAAGAGGCTCAAGCAGGGATCACGGAGACATTGAGGGGATGGGGGCTAAAAGGAAGTGTTCCTTTTGCCCCGGTCCGAATATATTTAAGAAATGTAAATGCTTTTAGCTCAGCATTAAACATCGTTTATATTCCTCAAGGCTTAAGCAGGGAAAGATTTATAGAGGCCGTAGTGCATGAACAGTTTCATTCTATATCTGAAGGATTTTTACCCAAATTCCTGGATGAAGGAACAACTCACTATTTGACCCTTCTGGTTTTAAGGAATATGAAGATGTTAAATGAAAAGTATTTTAACCAACAGTTGCCGGTTAATGTGAGGGTAAACGCATTTACCAGTAAATTTATAAATTATAGACAATATGGTCCTGTTTCAGCGTTTGTAACAAATTCAACCATGCATAAAGAAATTGTACGATATCCATCCGAATTGATAATTACAGATTATGTGATAAGCTCGCTTGATAAACATGGTTTAAGTTTTAATGATTGGTTACTAGCCTATTTAAAGGGGGAATATCGTGGGGCCCTTAAACCATTCTTTGAAAGATTCGGTCCTATTTTTATGATCGATGAAGAGGCAAGGGCCAGGGCCGGTCAAAGATTATCATCTAGTTTAGATCTGGCGAATCAGCCTCTATATATTGATGAACATATCAAAATGGTCCGTTTAGCCTTTGAAAAGGTTAAGGCAAGCCAAGCAATGATAGCCGTAATGCCTAGCCATGAAAATATTAATCCGGCGATGGGACAGCAGCCTTTTGGTGGTATTGATCTTAATGCGGCTAATATGGACCTGCAGATCAAGCGCGATGGGCGGGGGGTGCCTTTGCCGTTAAGCCAGCAGGACATGGCGCAGTTGGGCAAGATCGATGGTTTTGTGCCGGTGATCCTTTCGATCAATGCGGCCGCGGGGCTTCCTATCTTTCGTGAACTGCAAGCTTCCTTAAAGTTATGACCGGACTAATCAGGCAGGCGGCTGTTCACTGAAAGTTAAAGCCCAAACTTGACAAGTTCCACGTATAATAGTATATTTACAGTACGTATATCACCAAAATAAGGAGGACGTATGTCAACCCTGGCATCTAAGAACAAATTAACCTTGTGGCTTGATCGTGATGCCATTGCTTTTGGTAAAGCTGAAGCAAAACGCCATCGAAAATCATTATCCGCAATGTTTATAGAATTTGTCCAGGATTTAAAGCGATCGCATAAACCTCAAAAGCTGACTCCTAGAATTAAACGTTTAAAAGGCGTGTTAAAGGCAAGAACGTCTGGCAAAGAGGATTATTATCATTATTTGGAAAGAAAGCATTTGGGGCATGGATAAACTTTTAATCGATATCAATATTGTCTTGGATGTAGTTCTTGACCGTGAAGTAGACGGTTCTAGCGCTGCAGTTATGAATTTAATAGATGAAGGCAAGTGCCAAGGATTGTTAAGTGCTACTTCTTATACAACTATTCACTATCTGATAAATAAGTATTTAGACAACCGTAAGGCAAATAACGTGATTAAAGACTTGCTCGCAATTCTTCGAGTGTCTCCGGTTGATGAGAAAACACTTAAATTGGCTTTAAATGAAAAAGGCCCAGACTTTGAAGATAATATCCAGATTGTTTGCGCTCAATTAGCAAAAGCAGATTATATTATCACTCGTAACCTGTCTCATTTTAAATATTCGTCAACTAATGCATTATCCCCATCGGAATATCTAAAAAAGCTCATTCGTTAGTGATTTTGTCTCTACGATATAAGCTATAAATGCAACTAATGGGGTATGGTATAATCCCATCATGAAGCAATACTTGGATAAGTTTTTTACCTACCTTGAAGTTGAAAAGAATTATTCCAGCCACACCATCCTTAATTACAGGGTTGATTTGGATGAATTCTCAAAATTCCTTGGGAATATTTCTGTCAAAGAAGTGGCTTATCCGGACCTGCGCCGGTTTTTAGCCCAGCTTAAAGGACGGAATTTAAAACCCCGCTCGTTGTCGCGCAAACTTTCGAGTTTGCGTTCATTCTTTAAATTTTTACAGCGTGAAAAGGTCATTCAATCGAATCCTGCCAAGCTTTTGGTAACCCCGAAATTAGACAAGCCCTTGCCGCATTTTATGAGTGAGGAAGAAAGTGTCCAATTGATCGAAGCTCCAAAGAGCGGTAAATTTAATTCCTTGCGTGATAAAGCAATATTTGAGGTTCTTTATTCAACAGGCATACGTGTCAGCGAATTAGTGGGCTTAAATCAGGATGATGTGGATTTTATTGGGAACATCATCAAGGTCATGGGCAAGGGCAAGAAGGAGCGCATCATCCCTATTGGCAATCAGGCCTTGAATGTTTTAAAAGAATACCTGGACAGCCGCAAAGTGGATAATAAGTTTATTTTTGTCAATAAAGGCGGTACGCGTTTGTCTGACCGCAGTGTGCGCAATATCATTAACAAGTATATACTCGAGCAAGCCATGGCCCAGCACGTCACCCCGCATATGTTCCGCCATTCTTTTGCCACCCATCTTCTTAACCATGGGGCAGACCTGCGCTCAGTGCAGGAACTATTAGGCCATGTCAATCTTTCTACCACCCAGATCTATACTCATCTGACAACGGACAAGCTTAAAAAAGTCTACGATCAGGCCCATCCTCGCGCATAAAAACTCCCCTAACCCCTCTTTATGATAAAGAGGGGGAAATAAATTTTTAAATGTAAATTAAATAGAGTAAGGTTATAATATTTAGATGTTTTTGATATTTGACCTGGTTATTTTTATTTATGCCTTACTTTATCTGCCTTACTTGCTTATAACCAAGCGTGGGTTTGCGGGGTATTCCATGCGATTTGGCCTGTTTACAGGGCCAGTTACCCAACAAATCAAGGCCAAGGCCAATATTTGGGTCCATGCGGTAAGCGTGGGGGAAGTGATGGTCATTGATGGCTTTATTGACCGTCTAAAAGAAAAATATCCCGCGTATCAAATAATAGCCACGGTCACGACTAAAACCGGCTATACGCTGGCCCGCGAACGCTTAAAGAACAAGGCAATAGTCATTCCTTCTCCGATTGATTTTAGTTTTGTTGCCAGACGTTTTGTATCTCTGATCAGTCCTAAAATATATATCGCCGCAGAAACAGAGATTTGGCCTAATCTGTATGGACAATTATACCGTCGGCACATTCCCATCGTTGTTATCAATGGCCGGATTTCAGATACTTCTTGTGGCCGTTACAAAGCCATTCGTCCGATATTAAAAGGGATATTAAACCAGGTCGAGCTTTGGTGCATGCAAAGCCAAAAGGACGCCGATCGGATCATGGAGTTAGGCGCCCAAGCATCACGCGTGTCGGTGACAGGTAATATCAAATTTGATGATGCGGCCCAAGCCCCAGACGTTGCGTTGAGAGGTTTTGACATAGGCCAGGATGAGCTTTGGTGGGTGGCAGGATCGACCCATCCCGGTGAAGAGGAAATCCTGCTGGACGTCTATAGTAAGCTCATTAACAAAGACCCAAACTGGAGGCTTGTGATCGCTCCCCGTCATGTTGAGAGAGCGTCCCAGATCAAGGATTTGGTTTCTAAACGCGGCCTTAAATCGGTGATCGTGGTGGATACTATCGGCCAACTGCGTTCATTGTATGCGTTGGCTTCTCTGGTCTTTGTCGGGAAAAGTTTATGTGTCGGCGGCGGGCATAATATCATTGAACCTGCCGTCTACGGCAAGGCAATTGTCATCGGCCCCATGGTCACAAATTTCAGGGACATTGTTGCTTGTTTTAAAGATGCCAAGGCTATTGTGCAGGTCAAGGACACGGAGGAATTTGAGCATGAGGTTTTAAGCTTGTGCGCTGATCCCTCAAGACGCGAAATCCTGGGCAACGCTGCCCATGATGTCATTGCCGCCAATCAAGGGGCTGCCAGTCGCAGTTTAGAAAAACTGGCGAGGTTGATCCTATGAGCCAATATCTTCTTTCCGTCATGAAAGGCAAGCGCAGCAGTTTCACGGCCCAACTGATCATCTATCTATTATTACCCTGGTCGCTGGTTTACGGGCTGGGTGTGATTTGCCATCGCAATTATTATCGTATCAAGGGAAGGTATAAGGCGCCCAAGCCTGTTATCAGCATCGGCAATATCACGGTGGGTGGTTCAGGAAAGACCCCCTTGGTGATCTGGTTGGCGCGTAATTTGCAGAACAAAGGGTTAAAATCCATTATTTTGATCCGCGGTTATATGCCCCAGGATTCAAAAGTCAGCGATGAGGTTGACATGTTAAATGAGCAAATTCCGCATATCCCGGTTATCGCGGGGGGCGATCGTTGTGCCAATATCCGCCAGGCTGAAGATACTATGCCGGTAGACCTATATATCTGTGACGATGCTTTCCAACATTGGCCGCTGTACAGGGACCTGGACATTGTGGCTATTGATGCTTTAAATCCGTTTGGCAACGGGTTTCTTTTGCCGGCGGGGATTTTGCGTGAGCCTTTATCAGCTTTAAAACGGGCAGATGTTTTTATCCTGACTAAAACCGAAAGTTCCAAGAATGTGCCTGGATTGATATCTAAATTAAAAGGGATCAATCCCAAGGCTTTGATCGTGGAAAGCCAATATAAAACAGCCGGGGCCATTGATGTATTTGAGACAACTCCCATCCCTGAGGATTTTTTGGTTGGTAAATCAGTGGTCGGGTTTTGTGCCATCGGGGACCCTTTTTCTTTCGAACTAAGTTTAAAGAATTCCGGCGCCAAGGTCCTGAAATTTTTTACGTACATGGACCATCATCTTTATCAAAAGGAAGATATCCGGCAGTTAGCGGAATTCTGCCGAACTCAAGGGGTGCAGGTGCTGGTGACAACACATAAAGACGCTGTTAAATTACGGGCTTTTAAGTCCTTGTTACCTGAAATCAGCCTGGTTTATATACCTATTCAATTGGAGATCACCAAAGGTTCAGATGAACTCTTACAAAAAGTCCTTACTATTTGCATGCGTTAAGACGGCCGCATTTGTTTTCATGCTTTTGCCGATGAAGTTGAGCCTTTGGATAGGGCGGCTGCTGGGGCGTCTTGGCTATTATGTTTTATCTAAAAAGCGTAAGGTGGTTTATGCCAATTTAAAAACCGTATTTGGCAAAGATCATTCGCCCGCAGCAATCCGTCTTCTATCTAAGAAGATCTTCATTAATTTCATTCAAAGCGTGGTTGAGCTTTTATGCCTGCCCAAGATCAAACGCATGGGGTTTGATAATTTTGTCACCCTGCAGGGAAAGGAAAATATCGACCTTGCCCTGGCCAATGGTAAGGGAGTGATCTTTTTGGCCATTCATTCCGGCAGCTGGGAATTAGCCAGTATTATCGGAGGCGTTACCAAGGGCGCTTATCATATCGTGGCCAATGAACAGCCCAAATTCCCTCAATTAGACAAAATGCTCAATGAATACCGTACCATCGCCGGCGCCCATGTGATCACCACCGGGGTTGCGACCAAGGAAATAGTCAGGGCCATGCAGCGCAATGAAATTGTTTCCCTGGTCCTGGACCAGGGAGGTAGGACAGGCAAGGTGGTGCCGTTTTTAGGGAAGACTGCTTCTTTGTCAACCGGGGCCATGCGCCTGGCTTTAAAATATGGATGCGCTGTTTGCCCGGTCTGGATCGAACGCGGCGGCAATGGCAAGCATGTGTTGACGGTGTATCCGCCTTTAGCCATGTCAGTGACCGGAGAATTGGAAGAAGATATCAGGCTTAATGTCATCAAAGCGGCGGAACATTTTGAAGGGATGCTAAAAGAAAAACCTGCCGAATATATGTGGTTTTACAAAGTGTTTAAATATTCAGACCAATCAAGGGTCTTGATCATCGACGATGGCCGTATGGGGCATTTGCGCCAGTCACAGGCATTGAATCGGAACTTGGAAGTGGTTTTAAAGAAAAAGGGCAAGTCAGTCACTGAAAACACTGTAACCCTGCAATGGCGCAGTCCTTTGATGCCCAAATTGTTCTCTTTTTACGCATTTTTGTCGCAGTATTTTAATGTGCTAAAAAGAGAGGATAACTTAAAGTGGTTTTTAACACTGTCGTCTTACAAAGAGCTGATGACCTATAAAGCGGATTATGTGATCTCCTGCGGCTCGCAGGCAGCGGGGATAAATTTTATTTTAAGCCACGCCCATATGGCCAAATCCATATCTATTTTATCACCGGGGTTATTGTCCCAGGAGAGATTTACAGTGGTGGTGATGCCCCAACATGATAATCCCAAGATCACCCGCTGGGGCCATTTGATCAAAACCCGGGTTTCTCCTAATTTGATCAATGCGCATTATTTAAGGACCCAAGCTGAAGGGCTGACACGGCATTTTTCACATTTAAAAGGGAATGTACGCGCTAAATTCGGTGTCCTGCTTGGCGGCGATACCAAAGGGGTCAAATTCAATGAGGCCCAGATCCGTGAGATGGTCGATCAGCTAAAACAAGCAGCTTTGCATTATAACGCGGACATCCTGATAACGACCTCCCGTCGGACACCAGCGGCCATTGAGCAGATCATCCTCAAGGAACTTAAAGGTTTTGAACGCTGCTCATTATGCATTATTGCCAATCAGCGCAATGTCCCGGAAGCGGTGGGCGGGATCTTGGGCTTATCAGACCTGGTCATTGTGTCAGGGGAGAGCATTTCCATGGTTTCCGAGGCTTTGAGTTCCGGCAAACGTACCATTGTTTTTTCGCCCCATGGCCAATATGGGGAGAAACCGAGGGACAAATATGAGGATTTTGTATTGAAATTAAATGAGCAAGGGTATTTAATGGTAACTTCTGTTTACGATATGAAAGCTAAGATCACGCAATTGCAAAATTATAAAATATCGCTCAAGACCCTGGATGACCAGGGCATCATTCAAAGCGGTCTAGAGGCTGTTGTTTAAGATGAACATTTTACAAATACTTCCAGAACTTAATGTCGGCGGGGTTGAGACCGGCACTGTGGATTTAGCTAAATATTTGGTGGCCCAAGGCCATAAGTCAGTGGTCGTTTCCCATGGCGGGATCCTGGTCGCTCAACTGCAGTCCGAAGGCTCCAAGCATTATACCTTGCCGGTGCATAAGAAGAATTTGTTTATAGCCATCAATTGTATCGGCAAGTTGGTTGCAATCATCCAAAAGGAAAAGATCGATATTGTCCATGCCCGTTCCAGGGTGCCGGCTTGGATCGCATTTTTTGCCTGCCGCAAGACAGAGGCTCATTTTATCACCACCTGTCATGGGTATTATTCGGCCCATTTGTTCAGCAAGGTGATGGGATGGGGAAAATTGATCATCGCCATCAGTGAGGTCGTCGGACGGCATATGGTGCAGGATTTTGCAACTCCGGCGGAAGATATCCGTGTCATTCCCCGCAGTGTTGACCTGGAGAAATTCAACCTTCCCCGTGCCCCTAAAACAGATAAAAAAGCTTTTAATGTCGTGATGATAGGGCGTATAACGCCTCTCAAAGGCCATCCTTATTTTTTAAAAGCCATGGCGCGGGTGATCCATCAAATGCCGTCAGTCAGGGTCAAGGTGATCGGGGATGCGCCCATCAAGAAGCAATTGTACAAGGATGAACTGATCCTTTTGACCAAACGGTTAGGGATCGCTGACCATGTTGAATTCATGGGTAATCGCCGTGATATCCCGGAACTTTTAAGCAAGGCGGATTGCCTTGTCCTTTCAACGACGACCCATGAGGCGTTTGGGCGCGTGATCATTGAAGCCCAGGCCGCGGGTGTGCCGGTCGTGGCCACCAGAGTGGGTGGTGTCACTGAGATCATTGAACATGAAAAGACCGGGCTTTTGGTCCTTCCTAAGGATATTGAGGCTTGCGCTGACGCTGTAATAAGGGTCCTTAAAAACCCTGAATTCAGTGAAGGGCTTGTGATCGAAGCCAAAAAGAAGCTCGAAGCCAAATTTACCCTGGCCCATATGTGTGATGCCACCATCAATGTTTATCAGGAATTGATGAAGGCAACAAAGATCCTGATCATTAAAATGACGGCCGTGGGGGACGTGGTCTTGTCAACGGCGGCATTTGCGGCCATCCGTGAGAGGTTTCCCAATGCCAGGATCTATTGCCTGACCTCGTTTTCAGCCAGTGCGATCGTGGAAAGCTGTCCTTCGATCAATGATGTCATTGTTTTTGATGAGAAGTCCAATAAATTCAAAGACCTGATGACAAAGGCCCGTGAACTGCGCCGTTATCATTTTGATAAGATCGTGGACCTTCAAAATAACCGGGTAAGCCATTTGCTGTCCTTCATGGCCATGCCTAAGGAATCGTACGGGTATGATAACGGTAAATTCAGCTTTTTATTATCAAAGAAGATCAAGAACAATGTCCGCAATATCCCTCCGGTGGAACATCAATTCAGGATATTAAAAATGCTGGGCATTGATCATGGCCCGGAACATCAATTGGAAATTTACCCCTCCGTCAAGGATGATGCCTATGTCCAGGAAATGCTCGACAGTGAATGGTTAAGTGACGGCCAGGTATTTATCGGGATGAACATTTCTGCCTCCGGCCAATGGCCCAGTAAAAATTGGCCGCTGGAGCATATGGCGAAATTATGTGATATTCTAGGGCAAAAGAATGTCCGGGTGATCTTGACGGGTGAGAACAAGGACAGGTCCTTGGCCCGGAGATTAATTGCCAAAGCACGTTCTAAACCCGCGAGTTTTATCGGAAAAACAACGATCTTACAACTGGCCGCATTGATCAAACATTGCCGTGTTTTCATTTCACCGGATTCAGCGCCCTTGCATGTGGCGGCAGGCGTGCAGGTGCCTATCATCGGACTTTTTGGGCCAACCGATGCCCGGCGTCATATGCCGCCGGCGGAAAAACAAGTGGTTTTGCATAAGCCGATGAAATGCTCCCCCTGTTATTCAGGGATTTGCAAGATCAAGACCCATGCATGCATGATCGAAATTACACCGGAAGAAGTGGCGCGAAAGGTCATGGCCTTTATCAAATGAATATTTTAATCTTAACAACTCATGTAAATACCGGCGGCATTACAAGTTACATTTTGACCCTGGGGCATAGCTTGGTCAAATCCGGTCATAAAGTTTGGGTGGGTTCCAGCGGCGGGGATTGTGTGCTTCGCTTGGAGGCGGCAGGGATACAGCATGTAAAGCTTGATATCCGTACAAAATCCGAGGTACATCCCAAGTTATTATTAAGCCTTCCTGCTCTTGTAAAATTGGTCCAAAAAGAAAAGATCGATATCATCCATGCCCAAACAAGGGTCACGCAGGTGATGGGCCATTGGCTGGGATGGATCACGGATGTCAAGATGGTCACCACCTGTCATGGATTTTTCAAACCGCGCTGGTTTAGGAAGACCTTTCCTTGCTGGGGTTCCGCAGTCATCGCCATCAGCAATCCCGTAGCCCAGCATTTAAATGTCGATTTTGGCGTATCCCAGCATCAGATCTATTTGATCCCTAATGGCATCGACCTGGAGTGTTTTGTGCTGACTAATGAGGAGCGCCGTAGAGCAGCAAGGCAGGGCTTAGATATAAAAGGGGGAGTGCCGACCATCGGCATTATCGCCCGGTTATCAGATGTTAAAGGCATAGATATTTTGATCAAGGCCATGCCATTTATCCTGAATAAAATACCATCAGCCCAATTGATGATCGTGGGCCAAGGCCCTGAAGAAAGTAATTTAAAAAAATTGACCCAGGATTTGATATTATCGTCCAAGATACATTTTATTAACACCACCGGCCAAACCCAGGACATACTGCCTGCTTTTGATGTATTTGTCATGCCATCCTTGATGGAAGGATTGGGTCTGTCCGTGATGGAAGCCCAGGCTTGCGGGATCCCGGTTGTGGCTTCCCGTGTGGGAGGATTGTTCGATCTAATTGAAGACGGAGAGAATGGTCATCTCGTTGAACCCAAGGACCCATTGGGTTTGGCTCAGCGTATTGTCGAAGTCCTGCGCCATCCTGATCATGCGGCCATGTTGGCAGGACGGGCCCGATCCAATATAGAAAAATATTTTTCCGCCCAACTCATGGCCGGTAAAACACTTGAGGTGTATGAACAATATTCTCGTCGTTAATGTCAATTGGTTAGGGGACGCGGTATTTTCCATCCCGTTTTTTAAGGCCCTTAAAGAATCCTATCCGCAGGCACGTATCAGCTGTTTGTGCCCTCCTCGGGTCAAAGAAGTGCTTGAGTATTGCCCGTATATTGACAAGATCATTATCTATGATGAAAAGCACAAACATCGATACCCTTGGAAAAAATTGAAATTGATCTGGGTCTTAAGGAAAGAACGGTTTGATGCCGCTTTTTTACTGCATCGCTCGATGACACGGGCCTTGATGGTTTATCTGGCAGGGATCCCTTTACGTATTGGTTTTAGCAAGGCGAAATTCCTGTTGACCCATCCGATTCCCGCGGCCTCACAGGACATCCATCGTTCTGACCAATACTTAAAGATATTGGAAGGATACGGTATCAAGGTCCAGGACCGTAGGTGCGAATTGCGTTTGAAAGAAGAGGACATGATCAGCCTGGATAATAAATTGATCAAGGCAGGTATTGATCCAGCGAATACTTTTGTGGTATTAAATACCGGCGGCAACTGGGACCTTAAACGATGGAGTGTGGATTCATTTACCAGTTTAGTTAAGAAGCTCTCCAATGATCTTGGTTTAAAGGTCGTTCTTTCGGGGGGGCACAAGGACAGGGAACAATGCTGGCGCATCGCCCAGGCTTCCCAGGTCAATGCTGTTGTCCTGGCTGGCGAAACGACCTTGGGTGAATCTTTGGCCCTTTACAAAAGGGCAGTGGCCGTAATTTCGGCTGATTCAGGTCCTTTGCATTTGGCCCATAGTGTGGGGGCGGATGTGATCGGAATTTTTGGGCCGACCTTGCCGTCGATCACGGGCCCAAGGGGCATCGGCCGATGCCAAATCCTCTTTAATGATGTTGGATGCAATAAAGCGCCTTGTTATCATTTGAGCTGTACCAATAATGGGTGTATGCAATCAGTAAAGGTGGACGATGTTTTCCAAGCTTTCCAAAAAATCCGCTCTTAAACATATTTTGGTCGTAAGTCAGACAAATATTGGGGACGTGGTCCTGACTTGTCCGGTCATTGATATTTTGCTTGAGGATTTTCCGGATGCCAAGATGGATGTGGTTGTTGGGCCTAAAGCTGTTTCGCTTTTTAAGGGAAATCCGCGTTTTAAGGTCATCGAATTCAATAAACGGGCGCCCTTGAAAGAACAATATGAATGGTTCTCCCAACTTTACAAAGCCCATTATGATTGCGTCATTGATCTAAGAAGGACTGGACTGGCCTTATTTTTAAGCCCACGTTATGCTACACCCATCATGGGGCAGACCTTTAAGATCCATAAAAAAGACACGCATCTGGACCGTTTGCGGCAAGTGTATCGTTTTGAGGCTGTTTCTTTAAAAAAGAACGCGATCGTAACAATCGCTGAAGACGAACGGTTCTTTGAAGAGCAAGTAGTACCCTTTTTGCAGGGCCAATCTTTTGTCGTGATAGCTCCCGGTGCCGCGGATGCGACCAAGCGTTGGCATCCTCAAGGTTTTACAGCCGTGGCTGACCATCTGTCCGCTTTTACCAAGGTCATTTTTGTGGGGGACAATACTGATGCCGCGATCGTCGATGAGATCCAGGCGGCCATGAAAATGCCGTCATTATCATTGGCCGGCAAGATCAATTTACGGCAATTAGCCTATGTTTTAAAGAAATCTTCGTGGGTGATCGCTCATGACAGCGGGGTCATGCATTTGGCTTCTTATCTGGATGTGCCGGTACTTGCCCTTTGGGGGCCGACTTCCTTGGAGAGATATGCTCCCTGGAGCAGGAACTCTGTAACCGTTAAGCGTAATGACAATTGCCCGCGTTGCCTTGACCGTAAGCTCAAGGTTAATCATGAATGCATGTCCTTGATCAGTGTGGCGGATGTCATTAATGCTATAACGCAAATAAAGCAATGAATACTCCCAAAACATTCCAACATATATTGATCGTTCGCACTGACCGCATCGGGGACGTGGTCCTGACAACGCCCGCGATCAAGGCCATCCGCGGGGCGTATCCTTTGGCCCGCATTGCTGTTCTGGTCACGCCTTCGACATTTGATCTGGTCAACGGTAACCCCTATGTGGATGAAATTATGGTGGATGATCGTGCGTCCCGTCATAAAGGTCCTTTGGGATTCTTGCGTCTAGTCCGTGAGATAAGGGCAAAGCAATTTGACCTTGCCATTATTTACCACACTAAACGCCGCTACAATATGGCTTGTTTTTTAAGCCGGATCACGTGCCGTTTAGGTTATAAAAATAATAAGTTAGGTTTTTTGCTTTCTCATCCAGTCAAGGACATCCGGGCATTGGGGGAGAAGCACGAGGCGCAATATTGCCTGGATGTTTTAAAAGCCATCGGCATTGACAATGATGATCTGGATATTTTTGTGCCCTGGCAAAAAGAGGCAGAAGAATGGATGGCTCAATGGATGAGCGAAAATAATTTAAAGTCCAATGAGTTTATCGTGGTCCATCCCGGCGCCTCTGATCCTGCAAAATGCTGGCCCACCGCCAATTTTGCCTTATTAATGGACCGCCTGAAAGAGCGTTATGCCATGAAAATCGTTTTGATCGGTTCACCCCAGACGATCATATCTGCCGGCGAAATCTTAAGCAAAACACATGGGGTATCCCATTTCTTGGATCTAAGCGGAAAAACTACTATCGCTCAAATGGTGAGTTTATTGAGAAGAGCGCGTTTATTGATCTCCAATGATTCAGGCCCTGTCCATGTGGCGGCGGGTGTTGGGGGCAGTGTTATTTCATTGTTTATGCGTGATCAACCCGGGATCAACGCCGAACGATGGCGCCCTCTGGGACCAAAGAGCTTTATCATGGACAATAAGCAAAAGCCCGGGGATATCAGTGTGGAAAGCGTCTGTGAATTAGTGGACCAGATATTCCAAAAAGACGGGCAATATGAGATCTTTTAATCCTCGCTGTGTTTAAAATCAAGCACCATACTTCCTTCCTGAACTAATACTCCCTTACTGTACTTTATTATACCCTGGTACTATTGATTCATTTTTACCTCTTTTATAGAATGCCTTTATTCTTCTATAAAACGATCAATAGAGCGGGGGTGCTAAATGCAAAATATTAAAGTCGCCATCATTGATGATAATCAGGGTTCCTTGAGAGAGCTTGAGGAAATATTAAAAATGGCAGGGTATACACCTGTCCTGGTTAACGATGTTTTGGAGGCGGTAGATACGGTCGTCAGTAATAAACCGGATGTTATTTTAATGGAATTAAAAATGCCTCATAAGAACGGGTTTGCGCTTGCCGATGCGATAAATCGCGTATTTGAAACAAAGAAAATCCCTATCATCGCGATGTCAAATATTTTTAAAGATGAATTTAAATGGTTGATGGATTTTTGCGGCATAAAAAAATGGGTCAAAAAACCTTTTTCGCCGCTTGATGTGATTTGGGCCATAGAGAGTGTCATAGAACAAGAGAATCAACGGATTATGGAAAATCGATTAGCAGGAACAGAAATAGTCAACGCGTAAAGCAGTATTTATAAACAGAAAAGGAGAAAAGATGGCAAAACATACTCATCATCATCAAACATTTGGGGTAACTAAGCCGGAAGGCATCCAAGCGGATGCGGCTATAGATGTTAATTTGATACCGCTTCGGGCTTATCAAATTCATCAAGAAAAAGGCGGGTCCGATATTGATAATTGGCTGGAAGCAGAGCGAAGTCTAAAAAAGGTGTAAAAGCTAACGAAGTTAATGCAGCATAAAAAGGAGTTTTATATGAATTCATGTGATGCAAAAACAGGAACTTGTGAAACATCATCCAAGCCCCAAGGTCAATGTGAAAGCAAAT
>CAZASA010000054.1:0-15185 GCA_964487685.1 uncultured Planctomycetales bacterium | reverse complement strand
AATACGATGGGCCATTACCGCCTTCAAAATTGATCCACATGGATGCTGATCCTGTTTGTTACACGGTCAATAAAGGGAATGTCCGTTCGCAAGCAATTGTTGTTGATGATAACAAAGGCGTTGCCAATGTTTTTGTCTATGTCAAAAACGGTTTGGTTAAAAATGATTATCCTATTCCCACCCAAGATGCGATCATTGATCAAGGAGGCTGTAATTATACGCCCCATGTGATCGGTGTCATGGCAGGGCAGAAGGTCAAATTCCTCAATCCCGACGGTACCCTGCATAATGTCCATGCGCTTTGCCAAATAAACCCTGAATTTAATGCTTCCATGCCTGATTTTCGCAAAGAAATGGAAGTGACTTTTAATAAACCGGAGTTCATGTTTCAGATCCGCTGCGATGTGCATCCCTGGATGAAAGCATGGGTGGCGGTGATGCCCCATCCTTTCTTTGCTGTGACAGGTCCTGATGGTAGATTTGAGATCAAGGACTTGCCTGCCGGTACCTATGAGATTGAAGCATGGCATGAAAAGCTAAAGAGCAAAACAGCCAACATAGTTGTCAGTGATAACTCCACCCAAAATATAGATTTCACTATTTCCGAACTTAAATAGTGCTAAAATAAATTAAAAGGAGACAATCCTATGGGTATTAAATACATTCATGTATTTTTGATCATCCTCTCGATCGGTTTATGTTTGGGTTTTGGGCTTTGGACCTTAAATCATGCGTATGCGATCATTGGGTATTGTTCCTTTGCCATTGCCGCTTTTTTGGTATTGTATTGCGTGCAATTTATCAAAAAAATGAAGGCCTTATAGATGGTTTTTTGTTCTGTTTGCTTCGGAGATCCCACCTCACCGCTGACCCACGGATATAATTTAGCTGTTATCGCCCTATTGGCCGTGACTGTCCTGGTCTTGACAGCATTTGCTTTATTGTTCTTAAACTTCCGCAAGAGGTCCAAACACTCAATAAAATAAGCACATAAAATAATTTACCTTTTAGGTATTTATGGTATAGTTTTAGTCCTGTTAATAAGTGTCTGGAGAATTTTTTAAATGGGCAGAATCCCCAATCCACCTCACTCAAAACATCATGATCATTCTCATCATGATGCTCATCATGATTCTTTTATCTGGAAATATATTTTTTCCACTGATCACAAGACCATAGGCCTGCAATATCTCCTGATGAGCTTGTTTTTTCTGCTCTTTGGCTTTGGGTTGATGCTGATGATGCGCTGGCAATTGGCTTATCCCGGACAACCCATGCCCTATATAGGGAAGATGTTTGGTGAGATCAATATGCCGGATGGAGTCATGCTCCCTGAATTTTATAATCAGCTGGGTGCTATGCATGGGACGATCATGGTCTTTTTAGGGGTTGTTCCTTTGGGTTTTGCGGCTTTTGGAAATTACCTGGTGCCTTTGCAGATCGGCGCCAGAGATATGGCTTTTCCCCGGTTAAATATGCTCAGTGTCTGGCTCTTTTTTATCGCCGGTTTTATGATGCTGTTAAGCTTCTTTTTACCCGGCGGGGCAACAGGTAACGGCTGGACATCATATCCGCCTTTGTCAGACATTGCCCATGATGGGCAGACCATCTGGCTTTTTGCCATGTTTATTATCATTATTTCCTCGCTTCTTTCTTCCATCAATTTTATCGTCACCATTTTTCAGTTAAGAGCACCAGGAATGACCTTTGAGCGATTGCCGTTTTTTGTATGGTCCCAATTGATCACCGCCTTTTTATTGCTTTTAGCTTTCCCGCCGCTGGAAGGGGCTGCTTTTTTACAATTATTTGACCGATTGCTTGGGACCAGTTTCTTTTTACCGAGCGGCCTTTTTGTCAACGGCCAGGTTGCCAATATCAGCGGGGGAGGCAATGCGCTGTTGTGGCAGCATTTGTTCTGGTTTTTAGGCCATCCGGAAGTTTATGTCATCATCCTGCCGCCTTTGGGGATCGTAACAGAGATCATTGCCAATAATACCAGGAAAAATATCGATGGTTTTGCTTTTATGCGCTATTCAGTTATTTTCTTAGGGTTCCTTTCCTTTATAGTCTGGTCTCATCATACTTATTTAACCGGGATGGGCACCAATATTACCGCATTCTTCCAAACCACAACAATGATCATTTCCATTCCGTCTATTATCATCATCACATCCCTGTTCATCACCCTTTGGGGAGGGAATATCCGCTTTACGACACCCATGCTTTTTGCCCTGGCCTTTCTGCCGATGTTTGGTTTTGGCGGTTTGACCGGATTGCCTTTAGGATTGGCCGCAACCGACATTCCTTTGCATGATACCTATTATGTCATCGGTCACTTCCATTATGTGGTTGCCCCCGGCGTAATTTTAGGCCTTTTTGCCGGTTTCTATTATTGGTTCCCCAAGGCAACCGGGCGCAAGATGAATGATATGTTAGGCCAATTACATTTTTGGCCGACCTTGATCACCATGAACCTGGTTTTCTTCCCGATGCTGATCCAGGGACTGATGGGGGTCAATCGCCGGATGTATGACGGAGGAGCGACCTATTTATTTGCCCATAATGTGCTTTATTGGAATGTGGTCATCACTTGGGCGGCGTATGTCCTGGCCATTGCTCAACTTCCTTTTATTTTTAATTTCTTCTATAGCATAAAATACGGACAAAAGGTGAAATCTGATAATCCATGGGAAGCAACCACTCTGGAATGGGCAACACCGACACCACCTCCTCACGGGAATTTCATTAAACCTATAACTGTGTACCGTGATCCTTATAGCTACAGCCTTGAAGGAGCACCCAAGGATTATAGTCCGCAAGATCAAAAGGAGATCTAAAAGAGACATGCAAGAAACAGAATTGGTTCCCTATAAGGTTGTCCCGCGTGAAGACACTGGTCTTTATAATGCCAAGTTCGGGATCTGGCTGTTTTTGGCCTCCGAGATCATGCTCTTTGGGTCTTTATTTTCCGCCTATATTTTGCTTCGGGTGGGGTCATTTTCATGGCCGGTGCAATCAGATTTCCTTAATGTGCCGATCGGTGCTCTGAACAGTGTCATCCTTTTATCGTCGAGCATCTTTTTTATCCGTGCCTGGGTCGCCCTTAAGGCCGATGATATCGTCAAATACAAAAAATTCATGTGGCTGGTCATTTCTTTTGCCGTGTTATTCCTATGTTTTAAAGGGGTTGAATATTATCAGCACTTTAGCCACCATGAATTCCCTAAAACCAGCGTTTTTTTGGCTTTGTATTTCCTGTTGACCGGGTTGCATGCCCTGCATATCATCGGGGGCATTGCGGTGAATATCTATTATGCAGGTCCAGGCATGTACCTTCGGACCCAGGACAAACAATGGTTCATCAACCGCGTGGAAGTTGCCGGGCTTTATTGGCATTTTGTGGATGTTGTCTGGATCTTTTTATTTTCAACGCTCTATCTTCTCTAATTATGGACCAGAAATCAAACCAATCGGAGTTTAAAAGGGACATCAAGATCTATTTTACGATCATTGCCCTGACTGCATTGATCCTGGGGATCCATCATTTGCAATTAGGAACGATCGGCATCGCCCTGATCGTTATGGTGGCCATCACAGAAGCGGTGATCCTGGGTTATTTCTTCATGCATCTGATGACCAAGAAAAAAACCATCCATTTGGTTTTATTATTGACTGTTGTTGTTTTTTTAACCCTTTTATTTTGGCCGGCTTGGGACGTAGCTTATTCTCCGCGAACACCCAGCGAGTTCACCCAGTATTGATCTATGGACGATATTCTACAAAAACTCCTTCCCATGCAGCCCTTGGCATCCATCGAAGGTAAAGACAATGATACCTTGATGTATTTGATCCATGGACTTGTCCTTGTACTTTTTGTCGGATGGGCCCTGTACTTTATCTTTGTCCTGATCAAGTTCCGCCAAACAAAGAATTCCAAGGTATCTCATTCGCATAAACCCCACCAGGTATCTTCCTACGTTGAATGGATCGTGGTGGCCGTCGAATTCCTGCTTTTGTTTGCTTTTTCCATTCCTTTTTGGGCCGTGCATCAGGCATCTGTGCCGGAAGGCAAGGATGTCATGGAGATCAAGGTCGTGGCCCAGCAATTTGCCTGGAACGTGCATTACGCCGGACCTGACGGAAGATTCGGGCATTCCAGTGCCAGGTTCTTAAATGATAACCCCATTGGGCTCGATCCCAATGATCCTGACGGTAAGGACGATATCACCACGATGAACCAGATCTATTTGCCGATCAATAAACCGGTGATCATCCGCCTGACCAGTAAGGATGTGATCCACAGTTTTGGGGTGCCTGCGATGCGTGTCAAACAGGATATCATTCCTGGCATGACTACATCTGTTTGGTTCACACCTAATAAACTCGGCCAATTTGAAATTGCTTGTTCCCAATTATGCGGACCAGGCCATTACCGCATGCGGGGGATCATTAATGTCGTAAGCCAAGCTGACTATGACCAATGGATACAGCAAAACAAAGGAATCCATGACTAAACACGAACCCACTCCACGGTCCCAGGAACCTGAGGACATTCAAAAACGGAATTTTATCAAAGGCATGACAGCCGCGATCTTAGGTTTTATCACTATTTTCCTGACGATACCGTTCGTTTCTTATTTGATCCCGTCTTCCAATGAAGGAACTGAAAAAAAATACATCAAAGTCCCCGGCTTTCCGGGCCTTCCTGTTGATGCCCCGTCGAAAATGACATTTCAGGATGTGGACATACAGGCTTTTATCACCAGCAATATTGTTTATGATATCTGGGTCATTAAACATGCCGCTGACAAAGCAACCGTCTATTCACCCCTTTGTCCCCATTTAAACTGCCGTTATACCTTTGTTGATAATCAATTCAAGTGCCCTTGCCATGGAAGTGTTTTTAATGAAGATGGCAAGTGTACCGGTGGACCTTCACCCAGACCTTTAGATACTCTTCCCTATAAAATTGAAGGGGGAGAGTTATATGTCAAATGGGAATTATTCAAAGCGGGTGTTCCTGAGAAGGTTGAGGTCTGATCTTTATGAAAAAACCTGATTTACTTCACACCGTCAAAGAATGGGTCAATGAACGTACAGGTCTGGTGACATTCATGACCGAATTCCTGCATGAAGAAATACCCGGCGGCACCAGATTTTCCTATACCCTTGGCTCTGCCTGCATGTTCCTGTTGACCATCCAGATCGTCACTGGTATCTGGCAGTGTTTTTATTATGTTCCCACTGTAGATTATGCTTATTCCAGCTTGAATTATCTTCGCCTGCAAGTGCCTTATGGATGGTTGATCCATGGCATTCATTATTGGGGCGGTACTTTGTTTACCATCATCGTCGGATTGCATGCTTTGCGTGTTTTTATCTGGGGCTCTTATAAAA
This sequence comes from uncultured Planctomycetales bacterium, assembly GCA_964487685.1. GTDB lineage: Bacteria > Omnitrophota > Gorgyraeia > Zapsychrales > Fredricksoniimonadaceae > JABDGZ01. The sequence continues at coordinate 9,788 of CAZASA010000054.1, read as the reverse complement.
AACCCCGGGAAATGGTTTGGCTTGTTGGTATAGTCCTGATCATTCTTACAGCTTTGTTTATGTTCACAGGCCCTGTGCTTCCTTGGGATAAAAATGGTTATTGGGCAGGGCAGGTAGGTATCGGTATCGCAGGTTCTGTGCCTATTGTTGGCTCCTTTACTCAAGCGATATTACAAGGGGCCAATAAAATGGGGCAGATGGCCTTGATGCGCATGTATGTGCTCCATGTGGCTATCCTTCCCGCCGCCATCGGCGGATTTGTGATGCTGCACTTGATCGCTTTTCGTGTATACGGTGAATCAGGTCCTTGGGACAAAGAAAAGCGTAAAAAGATCGGATATTTTTGGCCGGAACAAATATTTAAAGATGTTTTGATAACACTGCTGATCTTTCTACTATTGGTCTTTCTTTCAGCCTTTTTTCCGGCGCCATTTTCCGGATTGGCTGATCCCATGGATACGCTGGTAACGCCAAAGCCCGCCTGGAACTTCCTGTTCCTTTATCAAATCTTAAAGATCTTCCCAGGTCCTTTGGAACCGTTAGGTACTGCCGGTGTACCTTTGTTGATCGTCCTGTTATTTGCTTCATTACCTTTCGTCGACAAAAGCCCTGAAAAGAACCCTTTTAAAAGAGGATTTGTTGTTTTAAGCGGCTTTGCGTTTGTGGGTGTGATCTTGTTTTTAACATGGCTAGGGTTTATTTATCGCAGCCCGGCGGAAGTGGCCCAAATGGACCAGCCTAACCGTACCATGGTCACGATCAATCATAAAAAATTACCCAGCATAGACCTTGAAAAAGCCATGGTCACCGCCAATATCAATCAAAAAGTGACTGGCAAAGAATTATTCGATACCTTAGGATGTACGGAATGCCATACAACAACCGGCGTTGTCAGCAATAAACAAGGACCGGACCTGGCGATGGCCCGCGGCAATAACCGTACCCATCAATGGCTGCATAACCAGATCTTTGCCCCTCAATCGCATAATCCCCGCACGATCATGCCGCCGTATTCTCAATTGAGCGACAAAAAGATCGAACTTTTAGTGGGATTCATTGAAGGCTTAAAACCAGCCAAAAGCATTATTATGACACCACCGCCGGCAAACGCTGGCGGGAACGGAGGGAATAATGCTGCCCTGGTTAAATACGGTGAACAATTAGTCAACGCCCAAGGTTGCTTGCAATGCCATACTATTCAGGGAAGTCCCAGTAATAAGACAGGCCCTGATCTTATCCTGGCGATCAAAAAAGATAAACCATCCAAGGACTGGTTAATGACGCAATTAAAGACACCGCAAGCGCATAATCCTTTAAGCATCATGCCTTCCTTTGCCGGCCGTCTCGACGATAAGCAATTGAATGCGGTGGTCACCTTCTTGGGCAGTTTATCCAATAGAAAAGTAGTGCCGTTGCCTCCTGGAGCAACTGAAGCTGAGACCCAAGGAACTTCAGGGGTGCCTACCAATAGCAGCGCTGTTCAATCGACGGGGATCATTGGCGATAAAGAACATGGAGCCATCTTGTTCCATCAATCGTGTATCATGTGCCATGGGCCGCATGGTAATCCTCAAACGCCGGGATTCAATGCGCCTAAAGGTGTGCCGTCATTAAATCCCATTGATCGTGCGGTCTTTAACAATGATCCGCAAATGTTCGTGCAACATATTGACCAGTTTATCCAGCATGGCATTCCCAACACCGAAGGGGGGCCTAATATGCCCAATTTTGGTGATTCTCACGCGCTTACCCAAGCCCAAATTGCCGATCTTGAGGCCTATGTCCTGTCCTTAAACGGGGTAGACCGGACCATGATCATGAATCCGGGGATAGAGCCACATGAATTTTTCTACTGGCTTCTTGGGTCAGTATCCATCATAATCATGTTAGCCGCCCTGTATTGGTTCGTGGTGAGATTGCTCAAAATATAATTTACGGGATCTGCTCCCCATGCAAACACAACCTGTAGCTCTCAGACGTTTTTCTAAATTTGTTTGCTTCTTGACCTTATTCCTTATTTTCCTGGGGGCCTTGGTCAAAAGCACTGAATCCGGTTTATCCGTTCCTGATTGGCCCACCACCTACGGCAAATTTATGTTTGCCTATCCTCTTAATAAGATGGCAGGAGGGATCAAATACGAGCATACCCACCGGATGCTGGCTTCCATCGTCGGATTGTTGACCTTGGTCCTGACATTTTGGCTGCTTCGGTTGAAAAGTATTCCGGTATGGGTAAAAAAATTAGGCATATTTGCTTTTTTTACAGTAGTCCTTCAGGGAATATTAGGGGGATTAACGGTCAAATATTTTTTGCCTGTATGGCTTTCTACTTTTCATGGGGTGTTGGCTCAAACCTTCCTGTTGATCGTGCTTTTGATCGCCTATGCTTTGTCCAAGGAGCGTTACCAGCGCTGGAACATCGAGGAAGAAAGCTATGACCCATTATTTTTACAATTAGCCATGTTCTTGATGGGGATGATCTATTTACAATTGATCATCGGCAATGTCATGCGCCATGACCAGGCTGGGCTTGCCGTCCCTGATTTCCCAACCATGGGATGGACCATGTTGCCGACCTTTGATCATACCTGGCTGAATCGGATCAATGCCTGGCGCTTTGAGAACAATCTTGACCCGGTCAATATGGGGCAGATCTTTATCTGTTTGTTCCATCGCTTTTGGGCCTTGCTGATCGTTATCGATGTCCTTTGGCTCAATAAGATCGCCTATGAACGTTGTTTGGACAGGCCATTGATCCTCAAAACTTTGTATTGGCTTAATTTAGCCATCCTTCTGCAAGTCACTCTTGGTATTTCGACGGTACTAAGCCATAAAGAAGTCTATACTACGACCTTGCACGTGACGATGGGGGCCATTGTGCTGGGCTTGACATTTTTAATGGTATTGCGGTCAACCCCATTGACGTGGCGGCAATTTAAGAAATTATTAAAAAACAATGAGTAAGATGACATTATACAGATCCTATTGGCGGATGACGAAGCCCGGTATCATGATCATGGTGTTGGTCACGACGGCCTTGGGTTTTTATTTCGCAGACCATGGGTTCTATCGCTGGGGCCTGCTTCTTTGGACCTTGCTTGGGTCGGCCTTGACCTGCGGCGGATCGTCGGTACTCAATCAATACCTGGAGCGTGATGTTGATGCCCTGATGCAGCGCACTCAAAACCGTCCCATCCCGACCGGGCTCATTTCCCCTCAAGATGCGATGAGTTTCGGGCTTAGTTTGGTCTTTTGCGGATTATTGATATTTTGCTGGAAGGTCAATTTGCTGACAGCATTTTTAAGCCTGTTGACCTGCTTTTTGTATATTGTAGTTTATACGCCGATGAAACGGATGACGTGGCTTAACACCACCTTTGGTGCTATTCCAGGGGCCATTCCTCCGCTGGGAGGATGGGCTGCGGCGGCCAATCATTTAGACCCGGGCGGATGGGTGTTATTTTTGATCATGTTCACCTGGCAGCATCCCCATTTTTATGCCATTGCCTGGTTATTAAAGGAAGATTATAAAAAAGCCGGATTTAAAATGCTTCCCTGTGTGCATCCGGACGCCAAATTCACATTTTCACAGATCACCGCGTTTTCATTTCTTCTCATCGCATTTTCGCTGATGCCATCATTGATCGGTATGTCGGGCAGGATCTATTTTTGGGGCGCCTTGGTCCTGGGGCTTGGCATGTTATATACCGCATTCATGTTCCAACGCAATCAAACCAATTTAGATGCGCGCAAGATCTTAGGCGCGTCAATTATGTACCTTCCGCTGTTATTAATAATAATTATAATTGACGGTTTATTTAGTTAAAAATAGCGGCGGGTGGCGAGGAGCGGCGTTCAGGGGCGCACGGCAACGGTGGCCGGACCTAAATAGGGAAACCACCACACAAGGCAGCTGAGCTAACCGATTCTGCTAGCAGGAGCACCTGAATGACGCGACGAGCCAGGACCCGCGACAGGAAATATGCATCCACCATTATTACCGACAATTAACGCCAGCCTTAATGCTTCAGCAGGTGTATTTTTATTGCTAGGCGGGATCGCGATCAAGAACAAAGACCGCATCAGACACCGGATGTTGATGCTCTGTGCTTTTGCATGCTCGACGCTATTTCTTTGTACATATCTTTATTATCACCTGACATCCCGAGGCATCTCCCATTACCAGGGCCATGGGATCAAAAGGACCATTTATTTTATTGTCCTGGGCACACACACGCCATTGGCGGTATTGATCGTGCCTTTTATCATTATGGCGATCAGACATGCTTTGCGAGGAGAATTTGAAAAACACACGCGTATTACCCGCTGGCTATATCCGACATGGGCTTATGTCTCTGTAACAGGTGTTATAGTCTATCTAATGCTGTATATTCTTCCGACCGCTTAAAGTCCGCAGTCTTGCACCGATCATATCCTTAAAAAAAACATGCTGTCCCAGGAGTGTCCCAAAGATCATTAGTCCGACATAGTAGGTGGGCGGGATGATGGGGATATAGACAAGGATCTTGATCCAAAGCGGTGTTTTGACGGTGATTCCAAGCACATGGAAAATAAACTTGCGTACCGGCATGATGAACATACCAGCCAAAGAAAAACTTAGCATGATCATCCAAAAATCCCATTCATTCTTGCATTTTAACCTAAAACGGGAAAATAATTCATACATCAACGCACTTAAAGAACAGGCAAAAGGGATGAAGGGGATATAGGAGAGTATTCTTATTTGTAAGGAAGTTTTTGAAGTTAGACCAATTGAATTGAGAATTAAGGTGGCTAGAAGAAAAATACCTGCATAGGCCATGACAAAGCACAGCAGGTACCTGCCAAAATCCCAAATACTTTTTATCTGTCGTTTAGCTGTTAATAATTGGACCAAACTCATTAGAGACTCATTTACTTTGGCGGAGCCAAGGGGGTCTTCTTTTGAGTGATGACAGGAAGCTCTTTGGACTTGGTGGCGTTTAGAGCTGTGAAACTTTTGTATTTTTCAGGCATATCGGAATCTGAAAAGATCGCCTGGACTGGGCATTCGGGAATACAGGCCCCGCAATCGATACAAACTTCAGGGTCAATGACCAGCATTTCCGCGTCTTCATGGAAACAATCCACGGGGCAGACAGTAACGCAGTCAGTGTATTTACATTTGATACAGGGTTCAACCACGATATGGGCCATACAGATCTCCTTAAGTAGACCTTCCCAACAGACCTTCCTAACACCCGGTGTTAGGAGAACTCCTAACACCGGGTGTTAGGAAGGTCTGATGAAATGGAATGTAAAAGAATAAATATATCAAATCAATGGACTGGTGTCAATACCGGGATGTTTTGATTTTCACCGCGCACACGGATGGTGCGGTTTAAAAACTTAACGGTTGGCTGATCACCCGTAGGTTTTCCGGACAGGGTCCTGAACATTTTCTGGGTGAAATAATGGACAAAGGCCTTGAAGCCGTGTAATTTCCTTAAAAAATCTCCAACGGAATTTACGGTAATGAACATATTCCATATCTGTTTAGGCCTTAAATAAAACTCCTTAAGTCCAATGTCAATATGCTCATCAATGTCTTTATGGGAAAATTGCGGATAAGATAATAGGGTACGCTGTTCACCGCATTCAGTGAGCCAGTCTTTCCAGTCTTTAGCTAATATATAATTATTTTCCTTGGCCCATTTATAAAGGGACGTGCCTGGATAGGAAGCAACACCCGTGATTTGGATGGTGTCCAAAGGCATGGATTTGGCGAATTCAATGGTTTTACGGGCACTTTCCTTGGTTTCACCAGGAGCACCGATCATAAAACAGCCATGGATGGTGAACCCTAAACGATGGGCTTCTTTGGAGTATTCACGGGCCATGTCAATGGAAACGCCGCCTTTGCGGATAACGCGCAAATTCTCATCAGTTCCAAATTCAAAACCTGTCATCAACATACGGCAGCCTGATTGGCGCATCAATGGCAGGAGGCTCAGATCAGTATTTACCCGCATATTGCAGGACCAGGTGATCTTTTTATTGATCCCTTTTTTAATGATCAGGTTGCATACATCAATGACATGCTGACGGTCAGCGGCAAAGGTGTCTGTTTCAAACATGATCTCACGGATCTGCGGATGCAGTTTAAGGTCATATTCCATCTCAGCCACAACCAATTCTGCACTGCGGCTGCGTAATTTATAACCATACATCAATTGAGGGTCGCGGCAAAAGGTGCAGGCATTGTTACAGCCGCGGCCGGTGATCAAGGTCAAAAAGGGGAATTTTTTGCCGCCGTCAGGATACCATTCCGGTTCGATCAATTGCCAGGCGGGGAAGGGAAGCTCATTGACATCAACTTCAGGACGGGGAAGGTTCCTGATAACCTTACCATCCTTGACCCAACAAAGACCTAAATTCTTGTCATCAACCACACCATTGGCCAGATCACGCAGGGAATAATCATATTCACGGGGCATGATATAATCAACCACCCCGCGGCCAATTTCAAAGGTATTGTCCACTTCGGCCGTCGCATGCTGTCCGACAAAAACGACCTTACAATTAGTCTTATTTTTAATGATCCGAGCTTGTTCAATATCGGAATATATGGAAGGAGTGGTGACATGCATGACCAAAAGTTCAGGCTTAAGATCAACAGTAGAATCAATAGATTCCTGGGCTGTAAAATTGCGTGCTGCAGCTTCAATAAAGTGAGTATCATGACCGGCGTCTAAGAGGACTTGAGCGGCTGTTAACAAATATTCGGGATGGCGCTGGACACGACCACGAGATTTGGCCGCCCAACGTGCTACGCGGACAAAATCATCACCAAAAGAAGGGTTTAAAATGACAACTTTCATAAAACTACTTTCCCCATATACATTTAGATATTAGCCGTATAGTACGACATTTCTTAACTAAATTATACTACATCCTAAAAATTTTGCCCGCATTAAATTTTTATTCTGTGGTATAATCTGTGCCATGAAAATATTTGTTACTTTAATGCTTTTGATTGTTATGTTCTCTTCATGCCAGAAGGCGCCTGAAGTGGCATCAAAATCTATTTGGAAGCCGTATAGTAAGCAAGCGCTGGAAGATTCCATTGCCCGCAAAATACCGGTAGTCATTGATTTTTTTGCCGAATGGTGCCCCAATTGCCATGAATTAGACCGTACGGTCTTTTCCTTACCTGATATCCAGTCCAAACTTTCTCAAGTCACAGCCTTAAGGATGGACGTCACTGACCAGGACAATCCGGAGGTCCAAAAAATAGCCACGGAATATAGTATCGACGGCGTACCGACGGTCATTTTTATAAACAGCCATGGACAGGAAATTGATAATTCCCGGGTGATCGGCTATGTCACGCCCAAAGAATTTTCTCAATCCTTAGCCTTATTCAAAATATTTAAGTAATTTAAATATGAACAAGACAATTTTTATCTTATCACTCTTAATGGCATTTAACGGGGGTTTGTGTATGGCTAATCCTGTTCAAAATTTGATCCAGGTTTATGACGCTTCAACGAAGACCTATGTAAAAACCCCTAAGGTGGTCAAAACAGAGGACCAATGGAAGAAAATATTGAACGCACAGCAATTTGATGTGATGCGTGATCAGGGCACAGAGGCGCCTTTTACCGGAGAATATGTGAATAATCACCGCAAAGGCGTATATAAATGCGCCGGTTGTGGTTTGGACCTATTCTCTTCCCAAGATAAATTTGAATCAGGCACCGGCTGGCCCAGCTTTACCAGGCCTATTGATAAAGCCAATATGGCTTACATTGAAGACCATAGCCTTCTTATGGACCGTACCGAAGTACATTGCCCGCGTTGCGGGGCGCATTTAGGCCATGTTTTTGATGATGGTCCGGCACCTACGGGAAAAAGATATTGCATCAATTCAGTGGCCTTAAAATTTGTGGAACAGAAATGAAAATAATCCTGAATATCATTGTAGCCGTATTTTTATCCTCGAGCATAGCCAAAGGAGCCGATATGCCTTCTGATACTAATCTACAAAAAGCCACCTTTGCCGGCGGCTGTTTTTGGTGTATGCAGCCGTTCTTTGATAATACTAAGGGGGTCGTCAAATCAACGGTTGGCTATACCGGCGGAAAAACAGTCAATCCAAGTTATGAGGAAGTCTCTAGCGGAGACACCGGACATGCCGAATCCATCGAGGTGGCTTTTGATCCCAAGATCGTTTCTTATGAGAAATTATTGGATATTTACTGGCATAATATCGACCCAACCCAGGTTAATGGCCAATTCGCGGATGAAGGCACACAATACCGGACTGCGATCTTTTACCATAACGACGAGCAAAAACTTATCGCCGAAAAATCCAAAAAAGCCCTGGCTGCTTCCGGTCGTTTTGACAAACCCATTGTGACTCAGATCGTGCCTGCCACAACCTTTTATCCGGCCGAGGAATATCATCAAAAGTATTACCTTAAAAGCACCTTTCAATACAATATGTACCATGACAATTCCGGCCGTGTTGAGTATATCAATAATACCTGGGGCAAAAACGGTCATTGAATGCCAAAATTATACTTAATCCCTAATAGCATCAATGAAGCAACGGAAAATTCTTTTCTGCCAACCATTGTCGCCGAGATCAGCAATCTGCGTGTCTTTTTTGTAGAAGAACCAAAATCAGGCCGGCGTCTGCTCAAAAGCTTGAATGCCGATTTCCCATTATCCGAATGCCGTTTCTTTGATCTCAATGAACACAGTGCCCCTCAACAGGTCCAGGAATACGTAAAAGTATTGAAAGAGGGGGATTGTGCCATCATCTCAGAAGCCGGATGTCCTTGTGTGGCAGATCCCGGAGGGGATCTTGTTTTATTGGCCCATCAAAACCACATCGAGATCATTCCTTTGGTCGGGCCGTCTTCGATCCTCTTGGCTTTAATGGCGTCGGGCTTAAATGGACAGAACTTTGCTTTTAATGGGTATTTACCCAAGGAGAGGGAAGATCGGATCAAAAAGATCAAAGCTCTTCAAGAGCGCGCTATAAAAGAAAAACAAACCCAAATTTTCATGGAAACGCCATATCGCAATCAGAATATGCTGGAAGATATCCTGGCCGCAGCCCATGACCACACACGTCTTTGCATTGCCTGTGATATCACAGGAGCGCAACAAATGATCAAAACAATGAGCGTCAAAGAATGGAAGAAGCTAGGGCATAAAATAGATAAAAATCCCGCTTTGTTCCTGATCGCTTAAAGGACACAGTCCTTGTTGACGTCGGTAATTTATCACCTATAATACGTTCTATGAGCCAATTTGATAAAAAGCCATTTGCTAAAAAACTTAAAGTCAATTCTTCCGTCTTCACCATCTATTCTCTGCCTCAATTCGCCAAATCACGTAAGATCAACATATCCCAATTGCCATTCTCGATCCGTGTTCTTTTAGAAAGTGCCCTGCGTAATTTTGATGATTATCAGGTCACTGAGAAGGATATTAATGCTATCGTCAACTGGAAACCTAACTCTAAAAAAAACGAGATCGCCTTTAAACCGGGCCGAGTCATCCTTCAGGACTTTACCGGCGTTCCCTGTGTTGTTGATATGGCTGCGATGCGCGATGCCATGAAGAATTTAGGCGGGGACATTAAAAAGATCAATCCACAGGTGCCCTGTGACCTGGTCATTGACCATTCCGTTCAAGTGGATGCGTATGGGACAAATAAGGCCCTGGGAGAAAATGTTGCCCTAGAATTTGAACGCAATATGGAACGCTATGAATTCCTCAAATGGGGACAGGGG
>CAZASA010000053.1:0-15256 GCA_964487685.1 uncultured Planctomycetales bacterium | reverse complement strand
ATCCCTTGCATCCTTTGGAGCATGTTAACAAGCATCAATCAACCAATGATGTTTATCCCACAGCCCTTAAAATCGCTTCTATTTATGCGTTGCGGCATTTAAGCCAGAGTGTGGCGGCCCTTCAAGGGGCATTACAATTAAAAGAGAAAGAATTTGCTTCGATCCTTAAGATCGGGCGTACGGAGCTTCAGGAAGCAGTCCCTATGACCCTGGGTATGGAATTTTCTGCCTGGGCCGAGGCCATTGCCCGCGACCGTTGGCGGACTTTTAAATGTGAGGAACGTTTACGGGTGGTGAATATTGGAGCAACGGCCATAGGCACGGGGCTTGGAGCCGATCGCGAATATATATTTTTAGTGATCGAAAAATTAAGGACTTTGACAGGCATGGGACTTTCCAGAGCAGAGAATCTTCCCGGAGAAACAGCGAATACGGATGTTTACGTGGAAGTGTCCGGCATTTTAAAGGCCATGGCCTGTAATTTAATAAAGATCTGCAATGATCTGCGTTTGTTGAATTTATTAGGGGAGATCCGATTGCCTGCCCTTCAGCAGGGATCTTCCATTATGCCGGGCAAGGTCAATCCTGTTATTGAAGAGGCTGTCACTCAGGTGGGCTTTCAGATCATAGCCAACGACGGGCTGATCACTCAAGCGGCCAGCCGAGGTTCTTTACAGATCAATGAGTTTATGCCTTTGATCGCCATGTCACTTTTAGATTCCCTGGAAATGCTCAATAATGCGTTCAATATTTTTTCAAAGCATATCGCGGCGATCGAGGCCAATGAATCAAAATGCCGCTATTATCTGGACCACAGCCAAGCCATCATCACCGCTTTTGTGCCGCATATCGGGTATGAACATTGCCAGGAAATTTTAAAAGAGTTCCAGGAAAAACCGGGGATAAACAACTTTGCTGAATTCTTGGAAGAGAAATTAGGGACAAAGCTAGTGGAACAGGTTTTATCTTCACAGAATTTATTAAGATTGGGGCATCACTCAAAAGGTCAACTATGTTAACGGCTCCAAAATCATTAAGATTACAAATTGGACTTTTTGGCCGTGTTAACGTCGGCAAATCGAGCTTCATGAATATGATCGCGGGGCAAGAGGTGTCGATCACCTCAACAGTGGCCGGGACCACGACAGATGTCGTGGAAAAGACCATGGAACTTCTGCCCTTGGGGCCGGTGGTGATCCTTGATACGGCGGGCTTGGATGATCATTCTGAATTGGGAGAAGCACGACAAGAAAAGGCCCAGCGTGCTTTTGACCGCTGTGACATTGTTGTCCTTTTGACGGATCCTAATGTTTGGGGCGAAACTGAGGTCAAATTTAGTCAAAAGACCAAGGAAGCCAAGAAGCCGGTCTTGATCGTGGTGAATAAATCAGATCAAACCATGGTTTCTGAAGATTTTTTGAATTTATTTAAAAAACAAGCCTCACCCGTGATAGTTGTCTCAAGCATTGATCATGCCAAGAGGCAGGAATACCTTGATCAATTCAAAGGAGCTTTGATACGTTTGGTCCCGGATGATTTTTTGCATCCCGCCGCCTTGGTCGGGGACTTAATGCCTGCCGGCGGATTAGCGGTACTGGTTGTACCCATCGACTTGCAAGCGCCAAAAGGAAGGCTTATCCTTCCCCAGGTCCAAACCATTCGCGATATTTTAGACAATGATGGCACGGTGGCCATTGTCAAAGAACGGGAATATGCCGCTTTCCTTAAACAATTAAACCGCTTGCCTGATCTGGTGGTCTGTGACTCCCAAGTGGTGATGAAGATGGTTGCTGACACACCAGCTCAAGTACCTTGCACGACCTTCTCTATATTAATGGCCCGATTAAAAGGTGACTTGGTAGAATTTGCCCGCGGAGCCGCGGCACTTGATACTTTACATGCCCGGGATAAGATCTTGATCGCGGAAAGCTGTTCTCATCATGCTCTTGAAGATGATATTGGAAGGGTAAAGATCCCGCGTTGGGTCCGTCAGTATCTAGGGGTGGACCTGCAATTTGACGTAAGCAGCGGCCGGGATTATCCGCGCAATCTTAAAGATTATAAATTGATCATCCATTGCGGGGCTTGCATGTTAACGCGTGGTGAAATGCTTTATCGTTTATACCAAGCAAGGCAGAATAATATTCCTATCAGTAACTATGGGCTTATTATTTCTGTTGTGCAAGGGGTCATTCAACGTGTTCTTTCGCCATTTCCCGCGGCAGCGAATGCTTTTGAAAGAGCAAGAGAGAGGTGTTTATGTTAGTTGAAACCGAAGCCGTCAAACCGTGGATCGAACGCAGGGTCCGTGAAGACGAGAATTCCCAATATTTGCATTTGCAGAGAGATTTTATTAAATGGGCAGGCATCGATGAAGATCTTCTGATGGCACCTCAAAATCCGGATGCCGGACTAGTACGCGCCATCCTGGCTAAATCTTTAGATATCAAAGATTTGACCCCGAGAGAGGTCGCTGTCCTGATACAGGTCAAGGACCCAGTGATGTTAGAAGAAATGCGCCAAACAGCGCTTAAGGTCAAATTAAAAGTTTATGATAACCGCATCGTGACCTTCGCTCCTTTTTATTTGGGCAGTTATTGCGTTAACCGTTGTAAATATTGCGGATTTAACGCTGATAATAAGGAAGCCACCCGCAAGGTTTTAAGTGATGAGGAGATCCGCCGGGAAATTACAGAGTTAGCCGGCAAGATCGGGCATAAAAGATTGATCGCCGTTTACGGCGAGCATCCTAAGAATGATGTTGATTATATCGTCCAAAGCCTTAAGACCATCTATTCTGTCAAGGTCAAGACCAAAAACGGTTATGGTTCTATCCGACGGATCAATGTGAACGCGCCGCCATTTTCCGTTGAAGATTTCAGGAAGATCAATGAAGCGGGATTAGGGACCTATCAGATTTTTCAGGAAACCTATCACCGCGAAACGTATGATCTGATGCATCCCAAGGGGACCATTAAAAATAATTATGAATGGCGCTTGTATGGTATGCACCGCGCCATGGAAGCGGGAATTGATGATGTGGGCATCGGCGTATTATTCGGGCTTTATGATTGGCGCTATGAGTTGATGGCCCTGGTCCATCATTCGCAGGAGCTAGAGCGTCGGATGGGAGTTGGGGCGCACACGATCTCGTTTCCCAGGATCGTTCCTGCCCTTAATTCAGTAATTACTCCAGACTGGCCTTATCTTGTCAATGATGATGATTTTAAGAAGATAATCATGATCCTGCGCCTTGCCGTTCCGTATGCGGGATTGATCATCACGGCCCGTGAGAAAGCTTCCATCCGCAACGAAGCGGTGATGATGGGTGTCACACAAATGGATGCTTCTTCGCATATTGCTGTCGGCGGATATTGTGAAAAAGCAGGGGAACAGAAAAGCGATAATCAGCAATTTATTTTAGGAGACACCAGGAATTTAGCCCAGCTTGTCGGTGATCTGGCGGAAATGGGCTTTATTACCTCATTTTGCACGGCCGGCTATCGCTGCGGCCGCACAGGTCAGAATATCATGGGGCTATTAAGAAGCGGGACCGAGGGGAAGTTCTGTAAGCTCAATGCTGTCCTTACATTCCAGGAATGGCTGGATGATTTTGCCCCTGAGGATATTAAAAAGCAGGCAACACCGATCATCGACAAAGAGATCGAGCAAATAAAGATCAAGAACCCGAAAGCTTGTGAAATATTTACCAATTATTTAAACCGGATCCGTTTGGGAGAACGCGATCTTTATTTATAAAAACCAAAACCAAGGAGCCTGTTGAATGATAACCAAACCCCTTATAGCTATCGTTCCCCGTTCATCGTTAAAAAGACTTCCTTTGTATTTGCATTTGTTGGAGAACTTGATGAGCCAGGGCGTTGAATATGTTTCTTGCACGCAGATCGCCAAGGAGTTTGATCTGGATGCGATCATGGTCAGGAAAGATATTGAAATGACAGGGGAAGTGGGCACGGCACGCATCGGATTTAAGGTGGCCAGCCTGATCGGAAAGATCAAGAGTTTTTTGGGTTGGGACAAAGAACAGGATGCTTTTTTGATCGGTGCCGGGAACATGGGCAAGGCGATCTTGGGGTACAAGGATTTTAAGAAATATGGCCTGAATGTGGTGGCTGCTTTTGATAATGATCCTGACAAGATCGGGAAGAAAGTATTTGGCTATGAGATCTTTCCATTGTCCAAATTCGTTAATTTGACCCGTCGTATGCATGTTTACGTCGGGATCGTGACAGTCCCTGCCCCGCACGCGCAAGCGGCAGTGGATTTGATGGTTGAAGGAGGGATCAAAGCGATCTGGAATTTTGCACCGGCACCTGTACGCATCCCTGAAGGGATCATTTTAGAGAACGTCAGACTAACCCAGAGCTTGGGAGTTTTAACAAATAAATTGAAGAACCTGTTTAGCACTTAAAGGGGGATTTTATGCCAACAGTCATGTACCGCAAGTTTGAAAAAGCCTGTTCGATCATTGAGAAATACGAGGCCCAGCCTTCGAAACTCATCCCGATCCTGCAGGAAGTCCAGGAAGAGTATCGCTATTTACCCGAAGAGGTGATGACCTTTGTGGCCATGTCCTTGAAATTGTCGCCGGCCAAGGTCTTTGGGGTGGCGTCATTTTACGCTCATTTTGCCTTATTACCGAAGGGTAAATATGTGATCAGGCTATGTGACGGGACGGCCTGTCATGTGAAATCCTCCCAGAGAATATTGGATACATTACGCAAGGTCATCGGGGTGGATGAAAAGAACCCTACCACCGCGAACATGATGTTTACCGTTGAAACAGTTTCCTGCCTTGGCGCTTGCGGGCTCGCTCCGGTCGTGGTGGTCAATGATGCGGTCCACGGACAAATGACGTCGGGTAAGGCAGAGAATTTAGTCAAGGAGATGAAAGAGAAGGAGGGCCAGGAAAATGTGTCTGCTTAAAGATAGGGTTTGCGGGGTGGTTGTCATCGGCCCGGGAGGGTTAAAACATAAGATCATTATTTGTGCCGGTACGGGTTGTATCGCTAATGGGGCCATGAAGGTTTATCAGGCATTTACCAATGAGCTCAAGGCATTAGGGATGGATATTATCGAGAATCGTGCTGATGCTATTGAAAGTGAAAATAAATCTAAATCAGCGTATATGTTAAAAAGCGGATGCCAGGGCTTTTGTCAAATGGGGCCATTGGTCAAGATCTTGCCGGAAGATATCCTGTATACGCGCGTGCGCCTGGAAGATGTGCCGGAGATCATCAATAAAACGATCGTCAATCAAGAGGTGATCGAACGATTGCTTTATGTCAACGCTCAGACAAAGAAAACTTGCCGCAATCAGGAAGAGATCCCATTTTATAAACAGCAATCGCGGTTTGTTTTGAAAATGTGCGGAACCCTGGACCCAGAAGACCTGGATGATTATTTAGCCATCGACGGATATACTCAAGCCCAAAAGGCATATAAAGAATTAACGGATGAGCAGGTCTGTAAGGAAATGATCGACTCCGGTTTACGGGGCCGCGGCGGCGGCGGTTTTCCTACGGGTAAGAAATGGGACCTGACGCGTATCCAGCCCAAGGGGAAGAAATATGTGATCTGTAATGGGGATGAAGGTGATCCCGGCGCATTTATGGACCGTTCGGTCATGGAAGGCAATCCTCATAGCGTGTTAGAAGGGATGATGATCGCGGCACGCGCCATCGGAGCTGATGAAGGTTATATTTATGTTCGCGCCGAATACCCTCTGGCTGTCAAACGCCTGCGCAAGGCGTGCAATGATGCGCTTGAGGCAGGACTTTTAGGAGATAATATTTTTGGTTCTGGTTTAAGTATGCGCATCCAGGTGATGGAAGGGGCAGGCGCATTTGTCTGCGGGGAAGAGACAGCTTTAATGTCGTCGGTAGAAGGAAACCGCGGCATGCCTTCACCCAAGCCGCCTTTTCCGGCCCAAAGCGGCTTGTGGCGCAAACCTACGGTGATCAATAATGTGGAGACACTTGCCACGGTGCCTTTGATCATGCGCATGGGAGCAGCCAAGTACCGTGAAATGGGAACTCCCGGTTCTCCGGGCTCAAAAACTTTTGCACTTTCCGGACATATAGCCAATACAGGGCTTATTGAAGTCCCCTTTGGAGTTACTTTAAGGGAAATCATTTACGATATCGGCGGAGGTGTGACCGATAAAAAAGGACGTGTTGATCCTGATGGATTCAAGGCTGTCCAGATCGGCGGGCCTTCCGGCGGATGTTTGACCAAGGACCATTTGGACCTTCTGATGGATTTCGATTCCTTAAGGAATATCGGGGCCATGGTCGGTTCCGGGGGCTTGGTTGTCATGAACAAGACAACGTGCATGGTCAATATTGCCAAATATTTCATGCAATTCACGCAAAATGAATCTTGCGGCAAATGCGTATTATGCCGGGAAGGCACCAAGCAGATGCTTTATCTGCTGGAAGATATTTGTAATGGTACGGCCACCATGGAAACCATTGATCTTCTGCAGGAATTGGCAACGGTCGTCCAAAAAGGTTCTTTATGCGGTTTAGGAAAAACCGCTCCTAATCCGGTTTTAATGACCTTAAAGCATTTTAAGGATGAGTATATCGCCCATGTCGTTGACAAGAAATGTCCGACGGGCGAATGCAAAAGCCTGGCCAAGGCAGAGATCCTGGCGGACAGATGTAAAGGCTGCCGGGTCTGTGTCAAACAATGTCCGGTCAACGCGATCATGGGGGAGTTTAAAAAAGTCCATAGTATTGATGAAAAAATCTGCATCAAGTGCGGGGCGTGCGCTGCCGTGTGTAAATTAGATGCTATCGTGGGGGTTTAACATGGAAAACGGTAAATTTGTGAATATCGACGGAAGGGATATCCCGCTCGAGGGAGAAAAGAATTTGCTGGATGTGATCCGCAAAGCCAATATCAATATCCCGACCTTTTGCTATGTTTCTGAATTAAGTGTTTACGGCGCCTGCCGCATGTGCACGGTTGAGATCGAGGGCAGGGGTCTTTTGACTTCTTGCTCGACACCTCCCGAAGCCGGGATGAAGGTCAAGACCAATACAGCCACGGTGCGGCAGATCCGGAAAGTCGCCCTTGAGCTGATCCTGGCTAATCACGAACGTGAATGTACAGTTTGCAGCAAGAACACCAATTGCAAATTACAGGAATTGACCCGTTGGGTGGGTGTAGACAAAATACGTTTCCGTTCAGTGCAAAAACCTATGCCTATCGATGACAGTTCACCGTCTTTAGTGCGTAATCCCAATAAATGCATCCTTTGCGGGGATTGCGTCAGAATGTGTTCAGAGATCCAAGGGATAGGGGCGATTGATTTTGCCCATCGCGGTCATAATACCGTGATTCAGCCGGCCTTTGGCAAGAAATTGGAAGATGTTCAATGCGTTTATTGCGGACAATGCTCGCGTGTATGTCCGACGGGTGCTTTGACACCTAAAAGTGAGATCGATCAAGTTTCTAAAGCGTTAAGTGATCCCAATAAGGTTGTTATAGCGCAGATCGCCCCGGCAGTCAGGGTCGCACTTGGTGAAGCTTTTGGATATGCTTCGGGAGAACTGACCACCGGCCAGATCGTGGCCGCTTTAAAGATGATGGGATTCAAGAAAGTTTTTGATACCAGCTTTACCGCTGATCTGACCGTCCTCGAAGAGGGCAATGAATTGATCGACCGGATCAAAAACGGCGGCGTGCTTCCGATGTTCACCTCATGCTGTCCGGCGTGGGTCAAATATGTGGAACATTATCAGCCGGAATTGGTGGCGCATCTCTCAAGTTGCAAATCACCTCAGCAGATGTTTGGTTCCATTGCCAAGAATTTATTTGCCAAGGACCTTGAAATTGAAAAAGAAAAGATGGTGGTGGTCTCCATCATGCCCTGTACAGCCAAGAAATTCGAGGCCAAGCGTCCGGAATTTACCAGCAAGGGCATTGCCGAGGTGGACCATGTCATCACGACGCAAGAACTAGTCCAGATGATCAATCAATACGGGATCCAATTCAAGAACTTAAGGGTAGAAGCTTTAGATATGCCCTTAGGGTTCAAAACCGGTGCCGGTCTTATTTTTGGGAATTCCGGCGGGGTGATGGAAGCGGCCTTGCGGTATGTCTACGAAGAAATTGAACAAAAGAAATTAGATGCTTTTGAGTTCAATGAAGTCCGCGGTGAGGCCGGTATCCGTGAAGCTCAGGTGACACTGGCTGGTAATATTTATAAATTAGCCATTGTGCATTCTTTGGGCAATGCCGGTAAGTTGATCGAAAGGATCAAAAAAGGAGAATGCCAATATCATTTTATTGAGGTGATGTCGTGTCCCGGCGGCTGTATTAACGGCGCCGGACAACCCATTAATTTCTCAGGGGATTACAAGAAAAAACGCACCCAGGGACTTTATGAAGCGGACCAGATGCTGCAATTGCACAAGTCTCAGGACAATCCTTATTTAAAGGAACTGTACCAAAACCGCTTAGGTTCCATAGGCGGGAAGCAGGCCCATCATCTGCTGCACACGCACTATAATTTCCGTCGCAGGCTTAAGGGCAGCTCCATGCTCATTGTTGACGGCAAGGCAACGAACAAGATAGAGATACGGGTATGCGTGGGTACCAGCTGTTATCTTAAAGGCTCGCATGATATTTTGCGCATGGTCGCGGAATATATTAAGGCCAAAAGCCTGCAGGACCAGGTCCAGGTCAAGGCCACGTTTTGTTTTGAAAAATGCGACAAAGGGCCTACGATCAAAATAGGAAATACAGCCATCAAATACCATGATCAGGAACAGTTGATCAATGAAATAGAAAACATCCTTCATACGCACAAGGCGTAAGGAAAATTAAATGGGTTTCAAACAAAGGTCACAACAAGTCGTCTTTACCAATCAAGCGCGCTGCCGTGATTGTTACCGCTGTGTGCGGATATGTCCGGTAAAAGCCATTGTGGTTAAGGACGGCCAGGCATTTATCGACGAAGAGCGCTGTCTTTCCTGCGGCACATGTATCAGGGAATGCCCTCAAGGAGCCAAGACCTACCGGATGGACCTGGACAAGGCCGAGGAAATAGTGAGCCAGCCTTTTGCCGCGGTCAGTATTGCCCCCTCATTCGCCGGGATCTTTGAGCCCTGGCAATATACGCGCCTTCCGGCTGCTTTACGCCGTTTGGGATTTCGTTATGTGGCAGAAACAGCGGTCGGAGCATCCATTGTTGCGGCCCAAATGTCGGAATATCTCAAATGCAATCCTAAACAAGCCTGTATCTGTACCGCCTGTCCCGCGGTAGTGACCTATGTTGAAAAATACCGTCCTGATGATATCGGCTGTTTAATGCCCATTGTTTCTCCGATGATCGCTCATGCCATGCATATCAAGAAACATTTCAACGAAAAGGCCAGAGTGGTTTTTATAGGGCCTTGTGTGGCGAAAAAGGTCGAAGCAGAGCGTATCCAATTTGCCGGGTTGGTCGACTGTGTGTTGACTTTTGAGGAATTAGAGGAATGGTTCAAAAAAAAGAACATTGATCTTAATACTTGCGAAGACAGTGCCTTTGACGAAGAGCCTGATGACAAAAGCCGTCTTTTCCCGGTTGAAGGCGGGGCCATGGCCACCGCGGGGTTACGTACGGACATGGTGGACAACTCACTCTTATTTGTTAGCGGTTTTGGGGAAACCCAAGAGGCCATTGATTCCTTGTCTGCGAAAAAGATCCAAAGTGTGGTTGAACCTTTGATCTGTCCTCAGGGCTGTCTTAATGGGGCAGGTGTTAAAAAAGCCAAAGGCAATTTGTTTGAACGTCGCGCCAAACTCATTGCCTATGCTCAAGGGTCCGTTTCAAATCCTGCTTTGCAGGAAACGAAGGATATCACGGCTGCTATTTTTGAAAAAAAGGAAAACGGCAGACGGAGAGATGTCACGGAGGAGGATATCCGTCATATTTTGGAGAAAACAGGCAAGGTACGCACGGAAGACCAGCTTAATTGCGGGGCCTGTGGTTATTTAAATTGCCGTGATCAGGCTATTGCTGTCATGCAGGGTATGGCTGAACCGGAAATGTGCATTCCCTATATGCGCCGATTGGCTGAACAGCGCTCAGACAGGATCATGGCCACTAGTCCCAACGGGATCATCATCCTTAATCAGGAATTAAATGTCCTCAACTACAACCCTGCCTTTGCAAGCATGTTCCATACCAATACTTCCTGTATCGGCAAGACCATTGGACAGTTTATTGATACAGACCCATTCACGCAGGTCGCTAGCGGCCAGACTGAAATGTTTGATAATATCATCACCCAACCGACGCTAAAGTTGACGATCCGTTTGATCGTCTATGCCTTAAAGGCTGAGAAACAGTATGTGGGGATATTCATTGCCATTCCTTCAGGCCGTGTCAGCGCGGAACGACTTGCGAAAATAAAAGAAGAAACCATCCAGCAAGCGCGGGAACTTTATGACCATCAGATCGCCATGGCCAAGGATTTTGCTGTTTATCTTGGTGAATATACGGCCAAAGGCGAGGAACTGGTTCAAAAAATCGTTGACGCTGTCAAAGAAGATGCTAGCACCAAGAAAAAAGAACCCAGTTGATTATGCCTATTGACGAGGGTATTACATGGTTTATCAGCATATTGATATTGATTATCTGCAGTCATCTAAAAAAGAAGCAGACCCTTGCGGGGACACGGTATGGTTTAAAAGGACCATCTATCACACGACCATTATCTGTGCTGACGGGATAAGGTCAGGGGTGAAAGCTTATATCGCCTCGCAAATGAACGTTGCGCGTATTGGCCAGCTTTTAGATAGCGGCATGTCTCTCCAGGAAGCCTTCCTTAGTATTGTCAATAGCATGACCAAATGGCGTGATTACACGATGCCATTTACAGCCTTTATTGTGGCCAGGATCCTGAATGACGGGACCACCACGATCTTTAATTATGAAATGCCTTCTCCAATATTAGTCATCAGCAACAGGGCCAGTGTCCTTAAATCAGAACCGATCATTATAGAGGCCGGAGTCGCCTCAAGCGCGCACTGCCGTTTGTTGGAAGGCGATGGCCTTGTACTGATGTCTGACGGAATAACCCAATCAGGGATGGAAACAAATTATCCGAATGGCTGGCAATCGCAGGGGGTTGAGAAATATATGAACCAAGCGTTGACCCGCGGCCTTGGGATGGTCCAATCGGCACGCAAGGTATTTCATCAAGCCAAGCTTAACGACGGGGAAGTCAGCGGCGATGACAGGACGGTGCTTTACGCCCAAAGCCGTCCGGGGAAGATCGTGCAAGTGCTCACAGGCCCGCCCTTGGATGAAGACAAGGATGAAGAATTCGCCAATCGATTTCTTGATGCAGAAGGATATAAGGTCATTTGCGGTGCCACCACCGCGGATATTGTAGCGCGCTATATGTTTGTTCCCTTAAAGGTGGAACAAAACCCCGCTTCCTTGTCAACGCCTCCCAGGTATTTTATCGACGGAGTAGATTTAGTTACCGAAGGGGCCGTTACTTTAAATCAGGTGAATAATTTATTGGAAGAGGAAGATCTGGACCGCGATTCAGATTTGAGCGCCGCGGTGGACCTGGCTAAAATCCTTAAATCCGGTGACAGGATCTCTTTTACCGTGGGCCAGTCGCTTAATCCGGCTAATAAGGACATTGTTTTTCGCAAGCAGGGGATCTTGCAGCGTAATAAGATCATCCCTATGATCGCCGCAAAACTCGAGCGGATGGGAAAACTTGTTAGCATTGAACACGTATGAGAGCAAAGACCATGTTATCTCAAGATATGCCCATAGAACAAATTGAAACCTGGTTAAGAGAGACCAATGAAGAGCAGCTTGGCCTATTATGGAAAACTGCGGACAGGGTCCGAAAAGAAAATGTGGCTGATGAGGTCCATTTAAGGGGATTAGTGGAGATTTCCAATTATTGTGTCAGGTCCTGTGCCTATTGCGGGTTAAGAAATGCCCGCCAGGATATTAAACGGTATCGTTTGTCTGCTGATGAGATCCTTTCCTGTGCCCATCAAGCAAACCAATGGGGATATGGCACCCTGGTCATGCAGGCAGGGGAAGATTATGGGATTAAGGCCCCGTGGCTGGCAGGAGTGATCCGGCGTATAAAAAGCGAAACACCTTTGGCGGTCACTCTTTCTTTAGGTGAACGTCCTTATGATGAATTAGAACTTTGGCGAATAGCCGGCGCTGACAGGTATTTATTGCGTTTTGAGACCAGCGATAAAGAACTTTATGATTATATCCATCCTAGTTTGCCCGGTCAAAGGTCAGACCGGATAGAAATACTAAGGCGGCTATGGGGCTTAGGTTACGAAATTGGAAGCGGGGTCATGGTTGGAATTCCGGGACAATCTTTCACGACTTTAGCCCAAGATATCAGCATGTTTCGGTCATTGGACCTTGATATGATAGGTGTTGGGCCGTACATTGAACATCCGGACACGCCCTTAGGCCGTAATTCACTTATCAGGACAGCCTTTGATAAGAAAGACCGTGTCCCTAACGAAGAGTTGATGTGTTATAAGGCTGTTGCCTTGTCCCGTATTGTTTGTCCGCAAGCTAATATTCCAAGTACGACCGCTTTGGCTACTATAAATCCCAAAAAAGGCAGGGAATTGGGATTGATGCGCGGGGCCAATGTGGTGATGCCCAATTTAACCCCGTTTCCTTACCGCAGCCAGTATGAAATTTATCCAGGCAAAGCTTGTATGAACGAGGATGCGAAACTTTGCCAAGGGTGTCTTGGGGCCAGGATCTCATCAATAGGAAGGACTATAGGTGCCGGCGCCGGATCAAGGTTACGCGGGGTTAGAGCAAACTAGAGATTAGTTTGACATATATATATTGAGTGATAATATCCTATTATTAGGTCTATAGTTGAAAAGCCGATGCCTTTTCAGCCATCTATGGTTGAAAAGGCTTTTTAATTAAAAAAGGACAAAATATGAATTTTAATTTCCTGCCGCGTGAGTTTGATTTTTTTAACCTTTTCGAAGAACAGGTTGAATGCGCTGTGCAATCGGCGATCAAATTTAAACAAATTGCCTCAACGCCAGGGCCGATCGAAGAATCCTCCTATCAGGAAATTATCCACCTTGAGAGTAAAGGTGACACGGCAAGTCACGCGGTCATCGAACAGCTCAATAAATCTTTTATCACACCTTTTGACCGTGAAGATATCTATGCATTGACCAAGGAGCTGGATGATATCACGGATATGATCAATACCATGGTAGGCCGTATCAAGGTTTACAAGATCCCTGGTAATGACCGGCATTTGATGGAGTTTGCCAAGGTCATTGAGGAATCTGTTCTGACCGTTTCCAAGGCTGTCAAAGGTATGCGTGTTAAAAACGGGTCTAAAGCGGTCATGGCCGCTTGTGTGGAGATCAATCGGCTGGAAAATGTGGGGGATGCGATGCGTGATGCCGTTTTAATGGAACTTTTTGAGACTAAAAGTGCCATTGAGATCATCAAATGGAAGGAAGTTTATCAGGACGCAGAAACGGTCCTGGATATCTGTGAAGATGTCGCCAATGTCGTTGAATCTATATTAATCAAACAAACTTAAAATTTCATGCATATCCCAGCCAGCATTATTTTTCTGGTCTTTTTGGCATTGGTTTTTGATTTTCTAAATGGTTTTCATGATTCAGCCAATGCCATCGCCACCATCGTTTCCACACGGGTATTGTCGCCTCGTTTGGCGGTTGTTTGGGCGGCCTTTTTTGAATTCAGCGCATTTTTTTTCTTCGGCTTGCATGTGGCCAATACCATCGGCAAGGGTATCATCGATATCCATGTCGTTGACCAGACCGTGGTCTTTGGCGCGCTTATCGGTGCTTGCGGATGGGACATCCTGACCTGGTATTTCGGCCTGCCGACAAGCTCTTCCCACGCTCTTATAGGCGGAATGATCGGGGCCGCGTTAGTAAAATCCGGTTTCAGCGCTTTGATCCTGCCGGGCATCCTTAAAGTAGTCATGTTCATCTTTATAGCGCCTTTTGTCGGGCTTCTTCTCGGATTTTCTTTCGGTGTTCTTGTCCATTGGGTATTCCAAAAATCCTCTCCCCGTAAGGTCGACAATTTTTTCCGTAAAGGGCAGTTGGTGTCTTCAGCTTTTTATTGTATGGGTCATGGAGGCAATGATGCGCAAAAGACCATGGGCATTATCGCCAGTCTTCTTTTTAGTGCCGGTCTTTTGGGGGATAAGTTTCATATTCCTCTTTGGGTTGTTTTTGCCTGTTACACTACTTTATCTTTAGGAATCATGTGTGGCGGATGGCGCATTGTCAAAACCATGGGCCAAAAGATCGTCAAACTGCGTCCGGTGGATGGTTTTTGCGCTGAATCAGGGGCTGCTTTGGTGTTGCGGGTCACCGCGCTTTTTGGTATTCCTATCAGTACAACCCACACGATCACCGGAGCGATCGTAGGCGTCGGTTCCCTTAAGCGTTTAAGCGCGGTCCGCTGGGGAGTAGCGGGCCGGATCGTTTGGGCCTGGATCATCACGATCCCATGTTCAGCAGCAATAGCCGCAGTTGCCTATATGGTGGCCCGTTTCTTCAGGTTTTTTTAATCACGATCTAAATTTCCAGCTAAAATAAAATCTTATAACAATTACTTAACGGGCGGACACAAGGTCCGCCCCTACGA
This sequence comes from uncultured Planctomycetales bacterium, assembly GCA_964487685.1. Classification (GTDB taxonomy): domain Bacteria; phylum Omnitrophota; class Gorgyraeia; order Zapsychrales; family Fredricksoniimonadaceae; genus JABDGZ01. The sequence continues at coordinate 564 of CAZASA010000053.1, read as the reverse complement.
ACATGATCAATTACGCAATACCACTTCAAGTGGTGATATATTTGACAAATAATCAAAGATGTGTTATGATTCAGCAAGTTTTAAGCGTAAAATAGAAAGGATAAAATAATATGAGAAACAACAAAGTACTGCCCGTTTTATCAGCATTAATGATCTTACTTGCCCAAAATGCTTTTGCGACGACAAACTCACAGATCCTTGTCATGTCCAATCAGCTTTACAGGATCGCGCAGGACCTGACCACAGGGATATTACCGACTTCCATTCTCTTGATCGCGATCGGCATGTGGGGAGTGGTCAATGCCTTTGGTAAAGGGATCGGTGATGGTATTCATCAGTTAACAAATATAATCGCGGTAGGTGGTGTTGTATTTTTTGCGGCATCCTTGCTTGCGAATGCCTCATTATTCTCAGCACAAATGTAAAATATGACAAGTCAAAAAAGATCCACACCCCTTTTGCAAAGCATGACCAAGCCGATCCTATTACTCGCAGGTGAGCGGGAGAATGTCATACTTTTGGCATGTATCTCCCTGGGTCTTTGCACCGCAGGCCGTGATTTTA
>CAZASA010000052.1:0-15281 GCA_964487685.1 uncultured Planctomycetales bacterium | reverse complement strand
AAAAAAAAGAAAAGGACTTGAACCATTTAGGTGACAGGTTATCCTTTGCTAAAGCTATTTATATTTGTCCTGTCACCACTTTGGTTCCTGGCCCATTTTATTCTACTAAAAGTTATCTTATAAAAGCGGTCTGAAAAATAATTTCTTTTGCACAAGTATAAAATAAAGAGCCATCCCAATAACCGGCAAAGAAGCACCAAAACGATCCACCATGCTTTTCTGTCTGTACTCATAGAACTTTTAAAAATATCCATGATTGCGATAAAATCCAAAACCAAAATTACTAAGGCGAATAATCCAGTCATACGTTTTCCTTTCTAAAGACACGGTTCAATTTCTTTATCTGTATGAATGGTATTCTAAACAAGGGCGATATAATTACAATTGAACCTAGGTATAACTGATGGGTGTTTTAAAAATTGAAATTGATAGGAGTTTAAAAAAGAAGGCGACTTAAACTATTTTTGAGACAGGTTATTCTTAGCTAAGGCTGTTTATATTTGTCCTGTACCCACTTCGATTCCTGATTCATTCTATTTTACTATTTCCACTTCTACTCATCTACTACTAAAATTATTTAATGAGTTGCCAGTTTTCTCTATATTGATCAGAAAGCCGAGATCTTTGTCGTTTGGAATCTTCAACAAAAGAAATCGAACTGGCAAAACTATTGAAGACTATGGATGGGATAGCATAGAACATTTGTTTTTCTGCTATATATACAATGGCAAAATCAAAATCTTCATTATTATATTTTTTACGGATCATCAAACGTCTATTTGTTTTTGTACGACGCACATCTACCACATAGGCCTTATCTTTGTAATTATACCAGGCACGTTTAACCTGAATGCGGATCAATTTGCCGCTTACATCAACTGCGATATCGTAAGGCAATCTATCTCCCACTGGTCTTAGAACGCTAAGACCTCTGGTTAAGAACTCCAAAGTCACAGCAGTTTCAGCTATGTCAGATTTTAATTTAGTGTCCATAGGAAATAAATAATCAGAAGCGGCAGGAATGATACGATCAGAAGGCTTCTTTTATTAATTTTGCATATCTATCTTATAAAGTCAACTTAAAAATTAAAAAGCACCCAATCTTTCGACTGAGTGCTTTTTAATGGTTGCGGGGACAGGATTTGAACCTATGACCTCCAGGTTATGCTTACCATCTACGGCTTTCGCCGCTCTCGACACCGTCGAGATTTGTGGTCTGGACTATACCTTCACCTTTCCAAAGTTTCCTTTAGTTTTAGGTGCCTGCCATCTAGTCTCTACACCTTCCCTTTCGGGCTTGGCTCGGTATTGCCTTTGCAGGTTCCACCGAATTTGACAGGTTATCTGCCAGTTAGTTTCCTAACTGGACGCCCAACTTGAGCCTGGCGAGCTACCGGGCTGCTCCACCCCGCGATATCAGCTAAACGGCTCACTGACCGCTACAACTTTTGAATTCTTCTTACGTCATCCACAGGGCCCGTGCCGCGCCTGCCTTGCTTTTCCAAGGCCAGCGGCCTCCACCCCGCGATATCATCGCAACTGACTACCGGTATCTACTGCTGTTTCTGCTGCACCGGGACGATCTTGTAGACTGTTTCTCCCGGACGGATCAGACCCATTGTTTCCCGGCCTACTTTTTCCACATAATCCGGGTCTGTCTGCAGTAAAAATCGTTCTTGTTCAAATTTCTTGTTCTTCTCTTCCAACGCCTCGATCCTGCGGGCATATTCTTTATTTTTCTGCTTTAAGTCCTGCATGATCGAATAGGACGGCAGAAAAAGCGCCAAAATGATGACTGTCAGAATGAACAATGAAAGAGCGTTCTTCAGCATTTATTTTAAAAGATCTTGGGCCAGTTCTGGCCTGCATAAACGGCTTTCTTACCTAATTCTTCCTCGATGCGCAGCAATTCATTATATTTGGCGATACGGTCAGTCCTGGACAAAGAACCTGTCTTGATCTGGCCGATACCCGTTGCCACGACAAGATGTGCGATGGTCACGTCCTCGGTCTCACCGGAGCGATGGGACATGATCGAATGGAATTTGTTCTTTTTGGCTAAATTAACAGTGGCCAGAGTCTCGGACAAGGAACCGATCTGATTGACCTTGATCAAGATCGCGTTGGCGGATTTTTCGTTAATGCCCCGCTGTAAGAATTTGACATTGGTCACAAACAGGTCATCCCCGACGATCTGGATCTGTTTGCCCAATCGTTCGGTCATGGCCTTAAAACCTGACCAATCATTTTCAGCCAAACCATCTTCGATGGAAATTATCGGATACTTGGCAATGAGGTTAGCATAAGTCCCGATCATATCGGTTGAAGAAACCTTCTTGCCGTCAAAATCATATTGGCCGTTTTCATAAAATGAAGTTGAGGCAGGGTCCAAGGCGATAAAAATATCTTTACCAGGCTTGTAGCCGGCTTTTTCAATGGCCTGGATAATGATCTCCAAACCCTCTTCATTGCTGCCTAAATTTGGGGCAAAACCGCCTTCATCACCGACGGAAGTGGCCAAATTCTTATCGTGCAGGATCCCCTTTAGCGCATGAAAAACTTCACAAGCCCATTGCAAGGCCTTGGAAAATGTCGGAGCCCCCGCGGGCATGATCATAAATTCCTGAATATCCAAATTATTGTCCGCGTGCATGCCGCCGTTGATAATGTTCATCATGGGTACCGGCAAAATGTGCGCTTTGGAGCCGCCGATATATCTATATAGGGAAAGCTTCTTTTCATTGGCCGCTGCCTTGGCTACAGCCAAAGACACACCTAAGATCGCATTGGCCCCTAATTTGGCCTTATTCTCAGTCCCATCCAGGGCAATAACTAATTTATCAATGGCCTTAAAATCGGCATCTTTACCTTTGATGGCTTTGGCAATGATGGTATTAACATTATTAACGGCTTTTAAAACTCCTTTGCCGCCAAACCTGCTTTTATCCCCATCACGCAATTCTATAGCTTCATGCTCTCCGGTCGATGCCCCTGAAGGGACTGCGGCACGGCCGAAAGCTTTGGAAGTTAAAAGGACATCTACTTCTATGGTAGGATTCCCCCTGGAATCAATGATCTCACGCGCTTTTACAGATTTGATTTTAGACATATGCCCCTCATATAAATTTAAATATTATTATAATGGTCCTTCAAAAGAGAATAACTTAACATAGATTGCTATCGCAGTCAAGCACAACCCAATAGATACTTCCCCTTTCTTGACAAGCGATGAATATGTGGCATACTTGAAGTGGCAAAGCCAGTGAAAGCTGGCGACGCAAAGGATCGAGCCTAAACCATGTACCGTACGGTACATGGCATGGCAGTCGAGCTGCTGACGGTGATTTTATATAAATTTTATTACCCGAATGCTTACTCGAAATCCTTTGAGAAACATTCGGGTTTTTTATTGTGGCTCTAGTGAAACCTTGTAAAATAGAGAAGGATGAAACTTAACAAACAAGGGACATGCGGCGTATGAAGATACAATTTAATACAAAAAGTGGTTTTACCCTCGCAGAAGTGCTTGTGAGTGCGATGATCTTTGTCACTCTTTCGCTAATTGTCGCTGCCACGCTCATTAATTGCCAGTTATTGGCCTCCATTGCCAAACATAAAACACAGGCTGCCTACGCGGCCCAACAAATCATCGAAACTCAACGCCAGCAACCACTTAGTTATTTTGCCCCTTATCTGGCCGTCGTCAGTCCTGTAGTCACCCCCACCAATTGGTCTGTGGTCCTGGATACAAAGGGCAATTATGCCTATACCACTATCAATTGCGGCACCAATACGAATACTCTATTTTGCGGATCTGCGACTCTTACGATAACACCTGAGGCCTATTACAATAATGGCGGTGTAAAAACCCAATACCAAGCCACCTATCAACCTCCCGTAGGAGTTGCATATAATTACTATACCATTGCTCATCTGGCGATCCAGATCAGCTGGCCGGAAGAGGTTCTTAAAAAAAAGATCAATATGAATGAATTTTATTCAGCGGACATCATTGTTAATGACAATATGATCAATTAAAACTATGCGTATAAAAAATAACAACCGTGCTTTTACTTTAGTCGAAATACTGATGTCCGTCGCCCTTACGGTCCTTTTAATGTCCGCCGTTTATGGTTTTTATATCACCGCCCGACAGGTTTTTACATCCGGGGTATCGGGAGAAGGCCTCCAAGATGGGGCCAATATCATCCTTAGCAAGATCATTGAAGGTCAAACAGAATCCGGCAAGGTCTATCGTCTGGGTACTTCCTCGACTTTTAATATCCCCGATGCTAATTCGGGATTGATCTATTTTTGCCAGGATAATCCTGCTATACCGCCTTGCGGCCCATCGGATGGCTCTCCCCTGAACCCTCCGGCTCGTTGGTACTACTTAAGCGCTGATAGCAGACAATTGCTTTACCATCACCCAACTTCAAGCCCGACTGGTTACGATGTCCTTTACACGGCTCCAGTGGGTTGCATCATATCATTGAGATTTTCGCCTGCTCTTTTCACCAATGGTCAAACAATACCAAATACTGTTGAAATTGATGTGTCTGTGCTGGCTAACCTGCCCAGTGATACAAACACTAGGGTTGCCAATATCGGGACTGTCTCAACCTATGTTTTATTGAGGAACCATTAATGATCAATCTGCGTCAAAATAAAGGCTTTGCTTTAATCTTTTCACTGGTCTTCATGGCCTTGGCGATACCCTTTATGGCTGTTTATTTCCTGGCAGTTACCAATGGACTTACTCAAGCCACCCGCACCGCGAATGCCAAAAGGGCCTATTATGTCGCTGAAGCGGGTCTGGCAGATGCTTACGAACGCATCGTCCAGGCTGCCGGTAATTTCGTCATCCCGGTAGCCGATCAATATTATATCCCGTCACCTTCTAATTCCACCGACACCGGAGTATTCACCGTCGGAGGAAGCACCGGCAATTATGTAGTTAAAATCGCCACCATTTCATCCCCCCGGACCAGTTATCAAATAACCTCTACAGGTACTTTTGGGAATATGTCAAGGACCCTGCAATTAGATATAACCTGGGCTTCGATCTCTAAATTTGCCTATTGGAGTCAAACAGAAAGTAATCCCGCCTTTGGCGGCCCGCTGTGGTGGGTCGGAGAGCCTGGGCTGGAAATGCTGACCACCGGCCCTGTACAGACCAACGGGCAATTGAATATTTTTGGAAATCCTATTTTCAATGGCGCGGTGACAGAAGGTAATTTACCCATCCTTGGCGATGGCACCTTGGGAAAAACACCGACATCAAGCACCCCGAACTATTATCCTAATATCTATAGCGATCCAAAAATTATTTTCCCTCAAGGAATTATCAATGATGCGCCTCCAATTACCTTGCCGCCGCAAGCCACCATCAGTCTCCTTAATTCAGTGGCTTCCAATGGCTCAGGATTGGTTTTAACCGGTCCTTCGACTGTTATTTTTAACCCTACAGGAACGATCAGCGTCACTAACTCCGCCGCGAAATACAACAATAAGACCATGAGTGCTCCCGCCAACGGGGTCGTTTTCGTCCAGGATTCATTTAAAAATGGCGTAGACCAAATGGATGGCAATGCCACTGTTCAGGGAACTGTCAGCGGACAGCTGACTGTCGGCGCTGCACAGAATATTTTTGTTTCCGGCAGTGTTTCTTACAACAGTGACCCAAGAAAAAATCCAACAAGTAACGATCTGGTGGCATTAGTGGCCAATCAAAATATCACCATCATTGAAGCCTCTGCCCCGACCCAATTAGAAATGGCCGGCGTCCTTATGGCCATGCAAGGTTCCTTTCAAGTTGACCAGTATTCAGCATATAGAGGAGATCAAGCCACTGCTGTCATGGACCAATATGGCAGTTTGATCAATTATGTTTGCGGAGCAACCGGCGAGATGGACATGTCCGGGACTTTATTGGGCGGCTGGAACCAGATACAAACTTATGACCCCAGGTTGGCAACCATGTCACCGCCGGGCTTCCCTCCATTACTCAATGCCGCGGGAAAGATCACTTATTCAAAGTTCAGTCTTCAAGAATGCTATAGCGGGGTTTGCGGATGAGCAAGAAAAACAAATTACCCTTAAAATCATTAGTCTGGATCATGGTCATCCTGATGTTCATCGCCTACAGGACCAACCAGGAATCAAAATATCTGGCCATGCACCCGGAGATAAATATCTCCTCACAGAATTTCTTTTCTCAGATCATGGGTTTTTTGTTTGGGATCCATGATCTGGGCTCACGGTCCTCTTTGGGGCCTAATGGAAATAACAGTTCAAATCAAAACGGGTTTGGACCCAACGCCAATGCCAACGGCCAGAACAAATCGAATGCGAACTCAACTTCAGCCGCTGGTACAATGTCACAAGGATCAAATAATCAAGGGGAAAACCCTGCCGGTAATACGCGCACCAATGCAAACGATAATTCAGAATTAAATTCAGAAAACGCTTCGTCGATGAATGAAGAAAATAATCAAGGAAATTCAGGGCTCTACCCGTTGGGCAATGCTGAAATGAACGCGGAAAATAACCCGGAATATAACCCGGAAAACAACCCGGAAAACCCTGGGACCAATGCCGAAAATAACCCCGGAGAAAATGCAGAAACTACCCAGGGAAACGGCCCTGGGGGAAATACAGGGACTATTTCAGGAGGCAATCCAGGGGGTGGTTCGGATAACAATTCAGGGGGATTCCCAGGATGCGGCGCTGGATGCTCAACAAGCGGCAATCCTGGAAATATCAACTATACCGGCCTTCCCACCATCAACCCTATACCTTCAAACGCGCAGGTCATGCAAAGCATTTCCCAACAGAACCAGGAAGCATCTGCGATGGCTGCCATATTAACCACCCGTCAGGCCCTGGTCCAACCGGTCCAGCAAGCGGCCCAGGATTCTAAATTCCAAAAAGTCGATGCGTCATCCATCCCCAGTCCCACCTCCTACCAAGCCCCTGCAGATATAATAGAAAAATTAAGGAACAACCAGCTTCAACTTCATTAACTATTTTGAAGAAGATTTTTATTTATTATATGTTATACTTTATTGTTATTGATTTTGGTTCTTTCCATAAAATATTCTCAAGGACTGACTTATGATGAAAAGCCGTTTTATTAAATTTATCCGGGTTTACTGGAAAGGCATCTTGATCAGTGCCGCGATTGCGGCCCTAGTGACCCTTATAATCATTTTCATGTATTTTGGAGGGACCAGTTTTTTTGGTATGGAAGGATATTACCGCAAAAGCATGATGGCCCAAATGGGCATCTATTTAGTGGTATTCCTAATTATTAGCATTATCCAATCCGTGCTTTTCACCTATTTCCAGATGTATTTTATGATGGGCGGCGGCATGTCCAAAATGCTCAGCAATGACAGCGCTGAAAAGGGCAAATCCGAAGTCAAATGGGACGATGTTATCGGCATGGAAAGCGCCAAACGCGATGCCTGGGAGATCGTCCAATTCATCAAGGACGCTAAAAAAGTCAAAGCTATCGGCGGCACCATGATCAAAGGTGTTTTGATGGTTGGACCTCCGGGCTGTGGCAAAACCTACCTGGCCAAAGCCATGGCCAACGAATGTAAATTACCTTTTATATCGGCCGTAGGAAGTGAATTTGTAGGAATGTTCATGGGCATGGGGGCAGCCCGCATCAAGTCCGTCTTCAAAAAAGCCCGTCAAAATGCCGCGGTCGAAGGCGGCTGCATCATCTTTATCGACGAGATCGATTCTTTCGCCACCCCCCGCACCCAGGAACATGGTTTTGGCGGGGTGACCTCAAACAATGCCACGATCAACCAATTCTTGACCGAACTCGATGGTTTAAGAAAACGTGAGAATAATATTGTCGTGATCGCGGCCACCAATGTGCCTCCTGAAAAATTAGACACGGCCATCATGCGTTCAGGCCGCTTTGACCGTAAGATCTACATTGAAAAGCCTACGTCTCTCGAGCGTGAAGCTTTAATCAAATATTACCTTAAAAAAGTCACCGCAGACCCCGCCATCGATGTCCCAATGGTTGCTGAAAAAGCCCAATGGTTCTCCCCTGCGGACATTAACAATATGGTACGTGAGTCCAGTGTTTACGCCATCCGTGATAAACGGGAAACCGTGACACAAGATGATCTGCTCAAAGCCCTAAACACGGTCATGGAGTCCATCGAGAAAACCGGAGAAGACAAAATACTTTCCGCCAAGGTCAATGTGAAATGGGATGATCTTGTCGGCATGGAAGAAACCAAGAAAGATGCCTGGGAAGTCGTTGAACTGCTTAAAGACAGGCATAAATTAAAGATCGTCGGCGGACAGGTCATCAAAGGGGTCATGCTGATCGGCCCTCCGGGCTGTGGGAAGACCTACATGGCCAAAGCCATTGCCACGGAATCGGGCTTTCCATTTTTGGTCGCCACCGGAAGTGATTTTATCAATAAAATATATGTCGGGACAGGGATCAATAAACTGCAGTCGATCTTCAAAGAAGCCAGGGCTTTGGCCAAGGCTGAAGGCGGCTGTATCATCTTCATCGATGAGATCGATGCCTTTATCCGTCCACGCGATCCCAATCCTTTTGAAGGCCAGGGCCAAACCGACACCCATTATAATTCCACCATCAACCAATTCTTGACCGAACTCGACGGGCTCAAAGGCGAAAACAGTAATATCATTGTCCTTGCCGCCACCAATATGCCTGAAGAAAAGCTCGATCCCGCTGTCATGCGCTCCGGCCGTTTTGACCGCAAAATTTATTTTCAACGGCCGTCTTCCAAAGACCGTGAATTGCTATTGAAATATTACATGTCCAAGATCAAGTGCGAAGAAAATATCGATGTGCCAACCCTGGCAGATAAAGCCAAATCATTCTCCCCTGCCGATATCAACAATATGGTCAGGGAAGCGGGCATTGTGGCACTTCGGGAAAAAAGAGAAACTATCAATCAAGCTGATATGGAAACTGCCCTGCACCGTGTTATGACCTCGGTTGAGGTCATGGGTGAGAACAAGATCCTGGGTGGACGCGTCAACGTGAAATGGGATGAAGTCATCGGCATGAAAGATGCCAAGGAAGAAGCCTGGGAGATCGTCAAACTTTTAAAAGATAGGAACCTCCTTAAAGCGATCGGCGGCAAGATCGTCAAAGGGATCATCATGATAGGCCCTCCCGGCTGCGGCAAAACATACCTGGCCAAAGCCATGGCCACGGAAGCCGGATTTCCCTTCATGTCAGCCGTGGGCAGTGACCTGGTGGGCATTTATGTAGGGGAAGGTGCTCGCAAAATGAAAGATATTTTCAAGGAAGCACGTGAATTAGCTAAGGCTGAAGGCGGCTGTATCATCTTCTTTGATGAGATAGATTCATTCGCTACGCCTCGTGGTGTAGACCGCGGCTTTGGTGGGGTGATCTCCCACAATGCCACTGTCAATCAATTCTTGACCGAGCTTGACGGCCTGCGCCAGCAGGAAAATAATATCGTTGTGCTGGCCGCCACCAACGTCAGGGAAGACCAGTTAGACCCTGCTATATTGCGCGCCGGCCGTATTGAACGCAAGATCTATATCAGCTTGCCTAACCTGCAGGAACGTGAGGAAATTTTCAAATATTATCTGGCCAAGGTCAAATTTGAACCTGCTATCAGCCCCTCGGTGCTGGCGCGTACCGCTGTCGGATTTACACCCTCTGATATTGATAATATGATCCGTGAAGCGGGCCTTATTGCCATGCGCAATAACCGTGACACGATCAACCCAAAAGACCTCTCTGAATCCTATGACCGATTGACCATGGGAGCCGTAACCAACGCTAAATTCACCCAACGATCGATCAAAAAGACAGCCTATCATGAAGCCGGACACGCCATCCTCACCTTTTTAGTTGATCCGACGGATGAGGTGATCAAGGCCACGGTCCGTCCCAGAAAAGGGGCTTTAGGCTATATTTACACCCGTGCCATCGAAGAATTGGAATCCAATTCACCCAACCGCGAACATTTATTGTCCAAAATAAAAATGCTGATGGCAGGATATGTGGCTGAAAAGATCGCGCTTGGAACGACCGGCTCAGGAGTTGGCGGCGGTCCTGGCAGTGATTTCTTTCACGCCATGACCATTGCTTCAAAAATGGTATGGAGTTTAGGCATGGGGCCCTCCGGCCTGGTGGGTGATTTTGATGCGCTAAAAGACAGCAATGGCCGGCATAATATCTCGGAAAAAACCAAAGAGAAACTGGATGAGGATTCCCAGAATATCCTGCAATCATGCCTGAAAGATACGACGGCGATCTTGACCAAACACAAAGACCTCCTGGAATATTTTGCCCAAGAGCTGTTGAACAAAGGAGACCTGGAATACGATGAGATAAAAGCCATCTTCCAGAAATTCGACCTTAAACCAGCCGCCCAGATAGAAACACCCTGATCCATGCGTTTCTTGTTGAAATTCCTATTTATTGCCGTTGTCGGGATAAGTTTAAGCTGCTCTCCTAAAAAGCCGCTTCTGCCCCGCCCTCCGCTGACAGATATTCAAAAAGCATTCGAAACCAAATGCCGTAAGGACTATAATCTCAATATTATCACCCGGATCGTCGGAAAAACGTTCTGGATCTACGCGCCGACCGACAAGCCTCTCTTTGATTTCGCGGCAGAGACCCCTACACCGCCCGATCCGCTCAAAAAACCGGCCAAATATAATTTACTGTATATCAACGGCGCCTATAAAAATAATTCCTTTAACTTTGAATATGATGTCATTCCCAAGATCAAATCCGACCTGCAAGGCGAAGGGGTGCGCAGTGAGGAGACGGATTATTTTAATAAGCTCTACAGTAATTTAAGCACCGTCATAACCGAGACCCTGCTTGATCCCAAGATTCCTATTTCTTTTGTGGTGATCTCAATCACAGACATCAAAAAAGGTATTGATGTGCGGGTCACCTTCTATCTGGAAGATTACCGCCGGGCTTCGGTGGAAGGCATCCCTTATGATGAGTTTAACAAGCGGATCCTGCAGGATGAAAAAGGCTCGACTAGCTATATCGGTGATGAGGCGGGCGAACACTTGGAATATAACGATATCAGCATGCCGGTGTTTTTGACCAAACAAATGATCAACCGCATCCGATTTAAATTCACCCAAAGCGACTTTCCCCCGCAACAAAATTACGAAGAAGCCATTATCGGCATTATCGCTGATACCACCCGTTATTATAATTTCACTGATTTCAAGGAAGTTCGGACAAGTGATGTCAGGACCAAGAAAAAAATGATCTTTACACCAAAGCAGTTGGATTATTTTGGCGACGATAAACCAAAAGCGGACCAGGACAAGTCAAACGGCAAGCTCATCCACATCATCTTCGAAGACGGCAAGACCACCGTCAAAGAATAGTCACCTTCCGGCCTTCAACTTTTATTTTACCACGGGCAAAGAGATCAATGGCTTGGGGATAAATGCGGTGTTCCGCCTGATGGATCTTTTCTTCCAGAGACTCTAAACTATCTTTAGGGTCAATGGCCAAAGCCTCCTGGAGGATGATAGGGCCGTCATCCATTTGTTCGACAACAATATGAACCGTCGGCCCTGTGACCTTGGCACCATAGTCAAAGGCTTCCCTGATCGCGTGCAGACCCCTGAATGCGGGCAACAGGGATGGATGAATATTCAATATCCTGTTGGGATATTCCTGGATAAAATAGATGCTGACTAAGCGCATATACCCTGCCAAAACCACAAAATCCACCTTGAATTCCTGTAAGCGCTTGACCACCGTACGGTCAAAACTTTCACGGTCTTTAAAATCTTTAGGGTCTACAAATAATGCGGGGATCCCAGCCTTTCGGGCATGCTCAAGGGCATAAGCTTCCTTTTTATCGGAAATGACCACCTTTAGCTGCGCGTGGATTTTTCCGGCCTCAATGGCCTTGATGATCGCCAACAAATTACTGCCCCGGCCGGATGCCAACACTGCAAAGTTCATTTTATCCATTCCCCTTGTTATTGTTGACAGTGTCAAACTTAAAAAGCCCGAAAACCCCTACCCCCATAAATATACCACCAACCGCGATCAAAATCCAAAGGCGATCGATATGTAATGATAAAAATGAACTTGTGATCATGGCCAACAAAAATGCCAAATAGACAACAAATTCCATGGCCGCGAAAACCTTGCCCGACATCTCCATAGCACAAAGCTTATTAATGACCGTGTTAGGGGCAACCATCACCGGACCAATGACTAAACCTAAGATAAACGACAATCCCAATGCCCAAAGGCGGTCATGGGTGGCCTGAACGACACAGGCAAACAAAATGACCATAGCACCCCCGGAAATAAGCGACCAAAAAATGACTTTATACGCAGCGATCTTTTTGCCCCATTTTCCATAAGCTAAACTTCCCAGGAATAATCCCAATGTCAATGACACCGCAAGGAAGCCCAGATCTTTGGTCACACTATGAAAAGCCTGTTGAATAAAGACGATAATGACCACGTAAATGGCACCGACAGCGGCCAGAAGGATAAACATTGTCCAAACAATAAAACTGATCTCTTTTTGGGAGCGAATATAGCGGATACCATCCATGATCTCATGCCAGACACTTTTTTGGGTTTGTAATATTTCTTTAGTACCGTCAATTAATGTTTTCTTGTTCGGGAACCTGTAATGAAAGGCCGTGATCGAAAAAACCAGGGCGGCTGAGATAAAATAACAGGCTGTGTCCCAGCAAAATCCCGCAAAGAACCCCGTATGTTCGACGATCCAGCTTCCGAGCAGGATCCCCAATCCTCCGGCGATCATGGCCGTGATTGTTGACAAAGAATTAGCAATATGCAGATCATCCTCATGCACTATTTCCGGGATAAAGGACATCTTTGCCGGAATATAAAAACGGCTTAAAGATGAGATCACGAATACGCCAACGTACATCGGCCAAATAGTAGGCAAACGGATAAGATAAAAAGCGACCAGCAAGATCAGGATGCTTTGAATAAGATAAGAGATAAAAAGCGTGGTGCGCCTGTCCCAACGATCAATATAAACCCCTGCGATGGGCCCTAAGATAAACGCAGGGATGATCGCAAAAGCAAATAATTTGGACATTTCCATCACTGAGCCCGGGTGAAGCGCTGTCATTAAACCCACCAGGGCCATTTGATAAACCCGGTCGCCAAACTGAGAGATCAGCTGGGCAAACCAGAACCGGAAAAAGTCCCTGCTTTTTTTATCACGTATGAATTGCCACATATCCATAGTTTTCTATTGCCTGCAAATGTTTAGAGGCATAATTTCTTTGAAAATAGGTCAAGCCTTGGAGACTTAATAATCTTTTATAGGCCTTAATAGCATCAGGCCAATCTTTTTGGGCTTCATACAGCGATCCTAAATTAAACCAGGCATCTGTCTGGCCGGGATTTAAACTGACACAATTATTGAAAGCTTCAATAGCTTGAGCGGCCTCTCTGTTTTTAGCATAATAAATCCCAATGGCCAGCCACCCTCTGGCATCAAAAGTCTTGCCGCTATTTATTTCCTGACGGATATGCAAGATCGTTAGTTTTTCCTGCTTATCAACCAAGGCTTTATAGCTATCAGGATCAAAAGCCACAAACTGCTCAAGGCCTTCGATCCATTTTCCCTGCTGGATCAATGCGGAGCCTAAACTTATATGATACACCTTATTTAAAGGTTCTGCCTTAGTCGCCCAAAAAAAATGTTTCTCGGCATCAGGAATATCGCCACGGGCGACACTCAGCAATCCCATGGCCCCTTGAAGACGGGGATTATTCGGCTCGAACGCTAAGGAACGCTCTATCATGGAGTATTCATTGGATGCATAAATGCTCTGCTCGATTGTGATCATTAATAAAAAAACTAAAAAGCCGCCGGCAACAAATTTTAAGATAGATGGATTGATGATATTGCGCCTGGTATTAAGCTCATATAGCCATTTAAAAGCCATCACCATGCCTATAAAAACCGGAATGCTGGCTAAATACAAAAAATGCTCTGCCGTAGATACACGCCCGTCCCCGACACCAATTCCCGCGACCAATTGGGAAACAGGCAATAGCTCAAGAGCAAACCAAAAGATCAGAAAAAAGACAAATGATGATATTCTTTGACGGAAGGAAAATAAAGCAGCCAGAACAACCATCCAAAAAGTAATCGCCAAAATGGCAGGCGGATAAGTAAAGGACGTAAAAAACGGTAGACAACGGTCAAAATGAAGATCCACGGGAAATAAAAATAACCGCAGGTCCGTGATCACTGAACGCAGAAAAGTCACAAATCCCAACAATAACGTGGCAGGATCATCCGCATGGAACATTTTGGTAATGCCCATATAATGACGGAGGGCCAAATACCCAACGATACCGATAAAAAATGGCACCATGAATATTGATTTTCGAGTCCAGGAATTCTCTTTATCCAGGCAAAGATAGGCCGTCAACACAAACGGCAGCACCCCGGCAGATTCTTTGCACAATAAGCCCAACGAAAAAGTGATCATTGCTAAAAAAAGATAGAACCAACGGCGTTCATTATAAAATTCCAGAAAAAGGATAAAGGTACTTAATATAAAAAATGCGCTCATCAAAATGACACGGCCGGGAATATTACAAACCGCTTCCCATTGTATCGGATGCATGACAAACAAAAGACCGGTCCAAAAACCGATCGTAGCGTCCTTTGTAAGCCTTGAAACCAGCAAAAAAACCAAAAGCGCGTTTAAAATATGCAAAATAAGATTATCGAGATTATAAAAGAACGACTTAAGCCCATAAAGATGATATTCGCCCATGAAGCTTAAATTGACCAAAGGCCTGTAATAATACTTATCGTGGAAATAGCCTTCCCGGAAGATCGCCGGGACATTGGTGGATTTGATCAGGGAGTTTTCGATGATGGATATATGGTCGTCCATCGTCTTAAACGGGGATTTGAGCATGCATCCGTACGCGATAAACCCCAGAGTTATGATAAGAAAGATACGGAGTAACATAAATATTAGGCATCCCCCTCTTTAAAATAAAGGAAGAAATAGATTTTCCCCCCTCTTTTTTATAAAGAGGGGGATAGGGGGAGTTCAAAAAGCTGGCGAGAGGGCTTGAACCTCCGACCTGCGCAAAAGGCCCAATTGCTTCGGCTTCAAACGCTTTTGCCGATTGCACAATCGAAGATAAAGCCGACGAGAGGGTTCGAACCTCCGACCTGCGCATTACGAATGCGCTGCTCTACCAAACTGAGCTACGTCGGCAA
>CAZASA010000051.1:0-15526 GCA_964487685.1 uncultured Planctomycetales bacterium | reverse complement strand
ATAATAGAACAACTGATGCCCTGACCATTTCCTCAATTGATTGCTCAACAAGGTGTTGCCATTAAAGAACGGCTCAGGATCAACGATCATCACATAATAATCTTTATAAAAATCAGAGGCAGAACTTAGATCACTGTCCTTTTCCTTAATATGAGAAACAAGGATGACCTCATCTTTTTTCTTGTTGTCTTCCGTTGTCCAGCATTGATGGGTGGCCATCCAAAAACCGTCAACGCCAGGGACCTGGAAGCGATGAGCGCTGCCCTCTCTATCAAGTATTTCTTTTGAATAACTTCTCGGATTAGCCAATGCTCCGCTTGCCCAGTGCGGCAATGCCGGAACATTTCTCACTCTGAGACTATCCACCCTGAACTTGACATTGCTGTAAGACCTGAAAGTCCTAAGAAATATCCGCTTAACGGGCACTTGATCTTTACTCCTATACCACAAAATCACTGCAACTATAATTATCATCAAAACGACAATAAGTGTCCCGCTATCCTTGACAGATAAAAAGCTACCTGATAATATAAAATTGTTATTTAATGAAGCATTCCCCATGCTTCTTTCAACATTATTTCCCCCTGCAAAATACTGAAGGAGCTTTC
The DNA here is from genome assembly GCA_964487685.1 of uncultured Planctomycetales bacterium. Classification (GTDB taxonomy): domain Bacteria; phylum Omnitrophota; class Gorgyraeia; order Zapsychrales; family Fredricksoniimonadaceae; genus JABDGZ01. The sequence goes on along the minus strand of CAZASA010000051.1, from coordinate 14,918 downwards.
CTGCCATGTTGCTGACCAGATTTAATGATAAACAAGCCAAAAATCTAGCAAAAACATTATTTGATTGGACCAAACTAATTTTAGGAGGAATGATCCTTGCTCCAATAGCTTCAGGGACGTTTGATCCCGGTTTATTTTTGATTAGCTGGTTGTGTATTGCCCTGCTGTTGTTTTGTGGTATAATCCTTTTATCCAAATAGAATTGAGGATAACTATGTCTACTACTAATATTGCTTATTCGATCTTCCTGGTCTCTCTTACTCTCTTTGTTTGCATTCTTACTTTTATTGGCACCCGAGGTCCCAAAGAAGGCGGTGCCAATCCGCTCAAACATTAAATTTGCAAGATCTTTGCCTCCTAAAACTGCTTCTTCGTCGACATTGGCCGGGACATCATTTAAGGTAATCAACTGCATTTTGAATTTCTTCGTTCTGCTTCTTTTGATAAGCTCTGCATCGAAATGTTGGGAATCAAGGGATTGGCGGGATATATAGATCAAACGTCTGAAAACACGGCCGAAATCTATCACAAAGCCAAAACCATCATCCAATTTATAAAGCTTCATCTGTGTACCGAACTTCTGCTCCATGATATCTTCCTGGATATCCTGGATCTTACAAAAATATTGCCTTAGATCAACAACCAGACTCTTTGTTAATTTATTGAAAATGAAATTCAAGCCATGCTTTTTAAATAAAGCCTTCACATCATGAGGGTCTTTTCGGGCAAGCTTGGCTGAAGTTCTCACACCGCAATTAACACGGCCATTATCGTTTTTAACATAACCATAATCACTTATAAATGACGGGGCGAAATCTGTCGCACGCAATACCAAACGGAAAATACCGACGGCGTAATACCATATGTTTTCTAAAAGCATGCCCAACCGATTTCGTGTTTGTTGGGGTAATGCTTTTTCGATATATGAATTATCTCCGTACACCAGTAATTTCCATTGCCTGGTTTTTTCGTCATAACCGCAAACTGTGATCCCTCCGTGCGGGGAAACATGGAACCTGCTGTAAAGAAGCATGTACGGAACGCCCAAGAGCGCCATTAGCATCATTAAAATGGTGTTCCCATGGCTGCAAATGATCAAATCTTTAAGAACAGAGCCCTGGACCCTTCTTATAAATTTCTTGATACTCTTATAAACCGCACTGCCGGAGTATTGGGTAGCTTCATACCCCGGAGGATATTGGGCAAATTTATCAATTTGGGCCTTATACTTCCCTGGCGGAACACAAACCTCACGTAATCTTCTAAGGATCTCGACCCTCTGACCAGCACGCCTTGCTGCAGGTCTGATCGTATTAAATGCCCTATCTGAAGAGCTTGAAAAATATCCCCCGAACCTTAGCCCCTTGCTATCAAGATACGCATCTAACGCCCTGCTATTTCTCCAGCCCCTAAGGGTCAACGGAGAATAAGCTGTATAGTCCTGATGACGGTTAAACAGGTTGGACGCGCTTTCTAGATGACGCACGATATATAATAATTTTGAATATTGCTCTTGGTGTTTTGGATCTTGCGAAAGCCATTCTAGAAATTCATCAAGGCTTCTGAATTCTGGCCTGGCATCCTCAACATTTTTCGCGTGCAATTGGCAAATCAAGGCCTCATCTTTAATTTCAGGATTATCCAAGTGGACTTGCTCATGGCCGATGATCGTCTGCTGGTTTTCCGGTGAGAAGGATTTGAAGAAATCCGAAGTCACCATTTTGCCATCCTTGATCTGGGCAACGGCGCGCGTCAAAATATCCGGCGGGGTGTTAGTCCGCTGGGCTATCTTTAGCCATTGCTCGACTAATTTGCCGTAAATTTCAGCCATGGCTCGGTTATTGGTGACTACTGCATGATCATAAGCTTCTTTGGCAATGGAGAAGGTTAATGTTTGTGGGGCACTGAACCTGATCAAATCTGAAAGCACTTGATTGCGATCAAACCAATTAACATCAATATCTAATTTTCCGTAATGGATTGCGATCTTTGCACCTATTTCATAATCAACGACGTTTGTATACATGTCCTCAAGCATCTGTTCAACTTTCTCTCTATTGCCAAAGAAGGCATAAAGATCTGCGAATGCCTTTTCATATCCCTTTGATCGGGCTGGTGATAAAGAGCGTGCTGGCAGTTTAATTGCTGGGATTGCCGGCAATTCTGGCTTACTTTCTACTTGAGACTTCCTTTCATTCTCAATTTCTTCTAAAAGACCATAGGCTTTCTTGATGATATTAGGCATTTCAAATCCCTTATCCTCTTCATCAATACCTGTCTGCTGACTACTTATCTCATCCAAATAAATAGAAACCAACTCATCAAGGGTTCTTCTGACCGACCTAAAAATAATCCTGTTCTTACTATGACGAGGATCTGCGCGGATTTCACGGATGATCTCTATGATCATATTGGCAAATCTAAGATCTCCGTTATCTGCCCAAACAGCCAACGCCTTTAACCGTTGCAGCCAAGCATGGACAGGATCTATTGTATTAGGTTTAATGGGCGCTCGAACTGGGACTGAGACTAAGACTGTGGCCGGAGCTGGGACTTTCGCTGGTTCAACAGCTTTCACAACAACTTCAGGTTGAATTTCTTTAGGTTGCTCAAGAAGGATTTCCTCAATGGTCCTTAACCGAAGATCTAAGGTGTCTTTTAATTCATTGGCTATATATATATCCCAAGGCTTAATCGGCTCTCTTTCAAAATATCCTTCGGGAATATTACGATTTTTCCATGCATAGTAAGAGAACATTTTACTGACCGAATAGCCCATGGCATCCGCAAGCGCTCGAGGATCCCTACTTTCTAGTCCAGGATATAGGGCTTCTAAGAATCTCCAACGCTGTACTTTTTGGGTACTATCTTTAATAAATTTGATCCAGGCCAAGATCGGTTTATCTTGATGTCTGATCCACCATGAATCCAAGGTCCCTTCGAACGCATGGCCCTTTATAGTCATCTTTTCTTGTATTTCTCTAGGCATCAAAACAATTTTGGGATCATTCTCGATCATTTCTTCAACAACTTGAGCCATTAATCTTGAGCGTTGCATAAAATCTTTCCTGGGATCTTGGCCTTCAATGAAGAGCCCTAATCGTTCTCTTAATTGAATTGCCAACAGATACTCATCTTCACTCACAGGAATTTGTAAATGTTTTCTACGCCTGATTTTTAATGTTCTATACCCACCGCATGTCATCCCCATTGTTAAAGCAATGTCCTTTGCTTGAAATCTCCGGTCTAACCCCTGATAAAATCTGCGTAAGTAACGTAATCTATTGGCGAGATCTGTCGCTTTGACCAATTCTTGAATGGCGATGCTTCTTGTATCTGCATGGTGATTCCTCATAAACTGCCCTAAACTTTTTCTATTTGCTGATGTCCCCGCTTTTGACATCTCTTGAGAAATATTCATCCAGTTAAGCTCTTGTCTTGGGTTTTCTATCAAAAGTTTATCAATAGCATTCTGGATGGCGACAAAAGTCTTGTTAAACCGATCTACAGTCGGAACATTGGTTTCGGTAGTGTCACCCTTGATCACATGGCGGATATCTATTTGATCCAGATGCTGACTCTCTAAGCCAGATTCGCTCAAGATCTGTTCACGGGTGGGCTCAGCAACATTTTTAGCTTGCAAATTCTTAACTGCCCCTTTGACAATAGACAATATTAATTCAGGTGGAAGATCCGAGACTTTGGGAAGACCTGCTAAACCATCAGGCATATCGATCTGGGTCATGGCTATGGTTCCTTGACCAGTCTTTAATACTTCACGGTTATGCTGGGCGTGGACTTTGACGGCGGCGCGGTAGGCAATAAAATAACGTGCCATAAGCGGCAGGTCACAATTTTCATTAAAAGCCTTGAAGTAGGCTAGATCTGTTTTGATCGCTAATTCAAGGAGGGCTTTTTCATCGTCTTTAGTAAATAGCCTTAATTCATTGGTCGTGGGATCAAGAACACCTTTACGGTGACCATCAACAAAAGCTTCCGGTGGACCGCGTTTGAACATCCCGCGATCCCATTCTTCGATCTCAGGGACCTCATTTGTTAAGAAATAATCCCTTTCTTCTTTTGTTTTTAATGATTTGTAACGATTAAAATGACGTGTCTGCATGGCGGGTTTGCCACTCGACTGTTTACTGCCTTTCTTGGCTTCTTGGTCTATCAACATAGCCAATGTATCAATGGATGCCTTGATCTTTTGGACCCGTTTATGTAATTCACGCTTGGTAAAATTACTATTGATCTTATCAATTTTCGATACAATAAAACTTAACTTGATATTCAATGACAGGACGGTCATTTTCTCTAACTTAGCTTGACCAGCCGCAGAGATCTCATTTTCAATTTCGGCAAACTGTGCTTCTATAGGAAGGACTTCTATTTTAGTCCTGATATTATTCCTGACTTCAGTGATTTGTTCATTAAGTCTAGAGCGTATTTCATTATGGACTGCCTCCTTATAAAGCTCTTCAGCTTGGATTATCTCGGGAAATAGTTTTTGCAATTCCTCAGCTGTATTCATTGCCTCACTACGGTTGGTGATATCCATCAATAATTCCAATACATAAAATTCCATGAAATCATTGGGAATTACTTGCGTGCCGTATCTTCTTATCATCAAGGAAACTTGTTTTTTTGCACCTGCAGTCCGTTCTTCTTCAATACTGCTCCTGGCTTCTTGGATCAATTTAGCCAATTCCTTTTGGCGTTCTTGCTCCTTTTGATGGGCTTTTTCTTCTTTTTTACGTACATTTTCTCTTCGTGCCTTTGCCCTGTTTTCCCGGATAATTCTCAATCCATGCTGCCTAATGGCTTCAACCCTATGATCCAAGAACGCAGCCACGTTAGGTAGTGCCCTGTTATCCAATAAAACTGATGGGAGCCGTTCCTTTAAGGCTTTAAGAAATACCGCTTCATCACTATAAGCTCTTGGATCAAGGACATTCGGCTGAATCTCCTCTTCTGCTCTGGCCAATGCAACGTTGATTACTGTTGCTTTAATTTCTTCCAGGCTCGGGGCTGGGGCAGCTGGTTTTTTTACTGCTGCAGGCGCTGGAACAGATGCTGGAGGAGTTGGAACAGTTACTGCAGGTGTTGGTACTGTTACTGCCTGTGTTGGAAGAATTTCTGAAGGAACTTGAGTTGTTGGTTTCTCCCTATTAGGAGTCTTGGTCACAGTTGCAGGTTTTGCTGGCACTGGTATCGGGGCCGACTGTGCTGGCTTAGGTTGGGATTTTATTTTAACTGCTTGTGTGGCCTTCCTATTCCTTCTAAAGACCCGTTTGAATGCCCTAAACAGCATTGATCTTTCTTTGACATTAACGGGTACGGTTTTATTTCTTGCTATACGGGATCTTTTTTTCTTGCCGGTCAATTGTTCTACTAATATTCCATAAGTTTCCGTTAGGATAAAATACAACATTTTGCCCACGCGCCAAAGGATGAAGGCCATCAAAATAGCAAAACCTACCCAGAAGAATCCTCCTGTGTCCGTGGCATTGATGTGCATAAGGGCAATGCTAATTAACAATGAAGGCACAACGCCGCGCGAAATGATCACCTTTAATTTATTTTTTAGACGCTCAAGCCTTCTTTGATACGTGCCTACATCGGACTTGGATTGGCGCGGCTCGAAATGTAAATACCCGATGATCTTTAGCGTCTCCATAAAGGTGTTTTGAATTTCGGGAAATTTCTTAAACTCATCTGACAGGTCAAATAATCCTTTTTCCAGCTTAGCGATGTCTTTTCCTGTTAATGTGCCCCTAATACTGGCTAATATCGTATTTTCAGTCATCTCTGCATAAAATAAAGATCGATTAAGTCCGAGAAGCCCATTGGTTTTCTTTTCGACAGCAACAAGCAAAACCGCTAATAGTTCGTTGACTTTAACTTGGCCGTTCTTGTCTTTTGAAGCTTCTATACAATAGATATTGAATTCCGGCAGGACATTCGGTTTTCTGGAAACAAAATCAGCAAAAGCAGCGGTTGATAACGCATTTGCTACTTTCAAGTCACTTAAAGTAAGAAAGAGGTCGCTTCGATGTGACAAATTTGTTGCTGGCTCAAAATCCAGCCCCATGGCAAAGGCTTGTGTTTTCAGCCATACTTCATGCTGTGCAAATATATCTTTGATCGTTACATTGACATCCGTTATCCCTAATACCTTGAAAACTTCAGTCAGGGCGACTTCTTCTATTGCAGGAACAGCGAAGGAATACTCAGGCCGTGAATACCTTAATGTTCCGGTCGAAGAAAATCCCTTAATCAAATATTTTCGTGCTTGGTTAAAAACAAAGGAAATAAAAACAATTCCACCCAAAATTAACCATGTGGATATAGCCAACAGTGTTCCTAGGATCATTTCCATAAAACTGACGATCTCAATAACTATAAATATTCCCCCTTCGAGAATTGCCTGCCTATTGAACATTTCTTCCGGATGCTTCTTTTCATATGTTTTGCTGGCCCTTTTAAGGTCATCAAATAAATTTGAGCCAGATTGATTATCCTGAGTCGTTTCGTGAGCGCTATAAACCCAGTCTATGAAGTTGAGTAATTCTGGCAATAACGGATTTTGATCAATTGACATTAAGGCGTTTATCAGATGATCTTTCTGGGTAAAACTGACATTGGTGTCATGAGCGGCAAGATTTAATAATTTCATTCGCACATCGTCAAATGTTTGCTCATCGCTGATCAGCTCACTGACCACCCGCCAATGCGCGGGGATGGCCATCGGCCCTTCTTCGATGCCATTGATGATCTTTAGATCTTTTTTCGCCGAATAGATCACCAAGCGCCAAAGTTCCTGTATTAGGAATTTAGCCCGCTTTAGGTCATCAACTTTAGCTTCATCAAAACCGATCGTATGCCCTCTTGCTTCAATGCCATTGGCCTGCCAAAGTTCATCAATTAGATTAAAGTGGGCCCTTGCCCTGAACTGAACATCCGGATTGTGCATGTAAACCACCCGCAGGATATCGTCTTCCCCCAGTCCAAATTTGTCCCTGAGCCCCAGCAATATCGGTGTGGAAAATCTAAAATTCTCATTTGTTGAACGGGATTTGTCCTCGACAATAATATCCTCTTCGGGGATCGACCATCCATTTTTGAGCGCTGTGCCTGCAATGACTTGTTTGATCAATGCTGCATCTGTAATATTAGTGATCTTGGCTAATGCCGGTGCTGAAACACTATAAATCCAATTGTCCTCAAGTTCTTTAAGCGCGATATATCTGGGATCTTCCAAAGATATCAAAGGTGCTTTATTGTCTCCGAGATGAACAGGGTACCCTTCATTGACGCATCTTCTGATCAAACTGATCGTCAATCTTCCCTGCCCGCCGGAAACCAGGATGACCCAAATTCTTCCCTCATGATAAAGCTTAAGCATTCGCTCAATGGTCTTTACTTCGTTATTAGTGCAGATCAATCCAACATGGGCATCGATCAGTTGCGGATCTTTGATGTCACGTCCGTCCATTAGTCTTTTAAGCCGTCCTATTCTAGGATCATTTAAATAATGATGATCGGATGGATTCAATAATTCCTGGTTCTCTGTATTTCTTACTGTATTCTTACGTTGCTTATTCTTTCTTAATTTCTTTAGGGCCAGCCAGGCAATTAACTCTAACGGTATTGCCAAAATAATTGCCCATGTCAGGACAATTGCTATCATCCGGGCTTGATCATCCCCTGTTACAAATACAATAGGAATTAATAAGGATGGTACCAGCACCCTGTATTTCCTTTCATATTTTTTGCCACTGATGATCTGAGCTGACCTTTCCATAACGTTTTTGGCATTGATCGCCCCTTGGCCGATCTCTTTGACCAATTCATCAATGGCTTGGAACCAGGCATCTGTAAATAGATTAAGGGCATTCTCACATTCTTCTGTCGGTAACCCACGGACCAGCATCGGCCAAAATTCCGGCATTTTCCAGAAGTCAGGGATCTCTACTCTAATATTAGAAGAAGTCCTGATCCTCCCTGACTGCTCAAAGATGGCCTTGGATACCATTTTTCTTAATTGTGGAGAATAAACGGCTGCTGCTCGTTGAGTATCTTTCTTCTCTAATATAGCCTTGACCCTTGGCGCTTTGAGAATGTCGAAATTTTTCCTCACTTCTTTGAATAATTCAATCTTTGCGGCATCACCTTTTGTTCTATCAGGATGATATTCACGGACTAATTGCCGCATCCGTGTTTCCACATCCTTCCAAGAGGCAATAATAGGAAGGCCTAGAGCCTTTAAAGCCTCAATATGTATTTCTCCAAGTCTGTCAACTTCTCCTTCTCGTTCCCTGATCTTGCGCTGGCGGGTGGCCTCTCTTTCTAAGCCCTTTAGAATACCTTTAATGAATTGATCAATTACATCCCATTCTGATATTAAATATTGATAATAAATGGAAAGTATCCAGTCTAAGTCCCATTGTTTAAAATTGACCTTCGGGAACTTTTCTTTCATATGCGCGTCAATTTCTGTATTAAGCTCGGACATGATCTCTGCGGCACGGCTGGAGCGCTTGGCCGTAAATCCAAAGGGTTCAAAATAAGTGACCCAGAAAGAGTTATCGACAAACAAGGCTTTTAACATGTCGAATTTCCATCTATCCGAATGGCTGATCTGCTTAAGAACGCGCAGAATGCTTTCCTGAACAACAATTTCCTCTTTTTCGCGATAAGCGGCTAATTTCTTCGGCACTATTTTCAACGCGACTACTGTAGCGATGATGATCAATGTTGCAATCAAGCCCCACCCAGTAAATCCCATGCCACCCAAAATGAACAAACCAGGCATCTCCTCTTCATTCCATATTTTTATATTCCTTATAGGATTCTTTTCACTTGTTGGTTTTTTCACATTAGCTATAATAATGTCGTCAGCTGAAAAGGGTTCCTTATGAATACTAATACCGCAATTGCTGTTGTCATATTGTCGGTTACTTTGTTTTGCGCTCTCCTGACTTTTTGGGGGACACGTCCAACCAACAATCCTTCGGCCAAACCTAAGCATTAGTTGTAAAAACTTCGGTTGAGATTCTGCCATTCCAATAGTGCCTTTGCCGGTGCCTAAGACGACACGGTTATGCTGGGCGTGGACCCTCACAGTTGCGCGGTAAACAAGGCGACAACGAATTATAGGAAGGTACCAGTATTTTATCTTGGTTGCGTAGTAGGCTTGGTCCGTTTTCTTGGCTAATTCAAGGAGAGCTATTTCATCTTCTTCGGTAAATGGCCTTAATTGGCCGGTAAAAGGATCGAGAACTCCTTTGCGGTGACCATCAACAAAAGCCTTGGGCGGCCCTCGCCAGAAGACCCCGCGCTCCCATTCTTCCACCTCCGGAACAACAGTCCCTAAATAATATTCCATCAACCCTTTAGATTCATAACGCTTGAACTCTTCAAACCGGCGCGTCTGCATGGCGATAGACGGATTGGTGAAAGACCCCATAAGCTCATGGAAATCCTTTATATTCGCAAACCCGCTGTTCTGGATGATCCGGTGCAATTGCATCCGGTATCTGTGTTCTAATTCAATGCCGAAATATGCCGCGGCATTCAACAGGTCTATCGCTTCTTGCGGGTGTTCACGGAAGTACGCATAACTGGCTTCGCAGGCTATCTTGTGGGCTTCACGCGCTTTTTTACCGCGGTTGCTTAATTCGCTTAACTCGTGAAATACAACTAAATGATCAACAATCGCCTGGAACATTTTCTTTTTCATCAGGGCTTTGGGATCCAGCGGCTTGTTCCTCTGGTCTTCAGGGCCAAATGACGGGGCAAGGTTTATCAGCCGCTCGTCTATGGTGATAAATCCAGGATTGCTCGTGATATCGGCAAGCCTGCCGTGGGGCATTGGCGCTGAGAAGGTAATGAGCTCTGCGGGGACCTTGATGTATTGCATGAAGATCGCCTGCTGTTTTGCTGTCGGGGTTTTAGTTTCCCTGGATTTTGGAATCCAGGCCATGGATGTGCGGTGTTGCGGGGATGTATAAGCGTCAGATGTATTGTGATCTATGATTGTGATAGGAGCATCCGGCCCGCGGATACGTTGTGTTGAATTCAGTAGTGATTTTAAAAGTATTCTGTAGTTCTGGAAACCCTCGTCTTGATAAATTTTCTGCAAAATACGGTTATGGCTTTGTGGAAATCCTAATGCAGCCCCTAATCCATAAGCTACGCGCCCGCTTAACCCTTCTTGAGCAGTAATATATAAAGTCACTTTCTTGCCATCACGTTTGACCGGGCCGTCAATAGGGAATTCACTGCCTGATACAATTTGAATATCAAACTCTTCGATCAAGGGCTTGAGTTCATTCTTGAGTTCATTAACGTATCCCAAAAGGTCTGCTACTTGCGATCTCTCATTAACAGTCATTGGACGGGATGGGACTTGATGGACCGTTGGGACCGCCGGCCTAGGCATTTTTTCAGTTTTCAGCGCCTGAATGATCTCTGCGGCTTTTCCTGGAATAAAAATCTCAAATAATTTACCTAAATGCCTGTTTACTTCCTCGGAACGACGCCTGCTATACATAAGATCCGGCAAATTTTGTTCCAAAATAAACAGAGCACGACGGAAAACATATAGATTTGAGGCAAACTGAACGTTTCTAAAGGCTTGATCAATCTCTTTCTCAACTTTAAAATTACCAAAATCCCCTATAAGTTCCTTAAGAGCTACGATCCGGGCAATTAGGTCCTCATGGAACATGAAAAAGTCCACTGGCAGGGCGTGGATCGAAGCATCGCCTTGAGTAGTATACATAATCCATGCGCTATCTTCTGAGAACCACCACTGTTGCCATGCCGTCACATCGAAAGGCAGATCAAATTTCTCCATCTTAGTTATGCTGATCAGGACTATTCTTTGTATCCCGTCTTTGTCATAATAAATGACCGCCATAAATTTCCAATCCACAGAGACCCTTACTGAAACGAGTTGTTCAGCCTTAAAAGCCCTTCCCAACAAATTGTCCAGATAATTTAAGCCGATCACTCTGGTTTGGTGTTCCCGGTCCAATGTTTTTAAGAATTCACTGTCCGGCGAGAATACTGGGCTCGGCATAAACTGCATTTCTTTCCATGGAATGGACCGAAGAGTATCCCATAACTGGGCAGAAGTGCCTTCATGCTGTCTGAGGACCCAGCGATCATTGGGTGAGAATATGACCCCGCTACATTCTTCATCCATGCCAGCAAGAAGCTTACGTTTACTGATATCATTTTCAGCTTCATACACGCGCCATACGATCCTCTCAATATTATCCAATACGACACAGTAACTGGCTGAGAGCCATCGGCCGCCCGGTGATAAAGCGATATCCATAAATCCCTGTTTGACAGGAATAGTTATGTACGACCAAATTCCTACCTCGTATACACGCACCCAATTCTTTTTAAACCCAATAGCCAACTTTTGACCATCCCCCGAAAATGCGGCACGGTCACCATCCCAATGTTGTCCAATATCGACCTGTTTCCAACCATGAAGAACATCCCAAACACTGATGGTCTTGTTATGATGGACCACCACAAGCCATTGCCCATCCGGAGAAATTATCACCTCCAATGGGCTGGAAGTTTTACTTAATCGTTTATTGATCTTGCCCGTGTTCGCCGGTTTATTCAAATCAACTATCAGTGGAATTGTATTATGGTTTCTATAAACAACGGCCAAGTCCCCCTCTTGAGAAATCTTAATAGAACTTGCCCCGCCAATGATGTCAAGTAAAGCGTTCGTGTTTTGAAGATCTGTCAGGTCAACCAGGCATTGGAGGCGACTATCATTCTTCCTGGAAAGGTCATCCCAAGTGACCAACAACCATCGATTGCCTGTCAATTGAATTCCGGTAATACCACTGCCTATGGTAGTCCCAAAGACATCATCGCCATATAGGTCAAAATATTCAGCTGTCTTATCTTTATAAAGAACGACAAGATGCCGGCTATCATTGGTAAACAAGGCCTGATCAATATCCCCTTCAATGATCACCTTTGAGGCCTTCCAATGATGAAGATCAACTAACTCCGCTTTCTTTTTCTTGCGATATTCTACGAATGCCCATTTTCCGTCAGTCGATTTGAAGACCTTACGGCTTTTTCGGGTTAATTGGGCAATTTTATTGAGCGTGTCCTGTCCTCGGGCAAAGGTACCAAAAGGCTTTTCTTCTACCATGGTCTTTATTTGCCGGCCAAATTGTGCCTCCACCCCAACGCCATATAAAGGATCATTCATCACCTTGCAATATGTGCGCAAGGTATCACTATCTTTTGCCAGGGCTTCAATATGCCGACGACGAACACTTATATCGTCAGTCTTGCCATCCTTGATCAAGTCACGGATATGCAATAATTCTTCATATTTGATCTGTGCCGTCAAAAATGAAATGTAGGTCTCATAATGGTCATCAAGTTCAGCTTCTCTAGTTAAAAAGGACGCTGCCCTATTGATGGCATCACTGCTGATAGTAAGGTAATACTTATCTTTGGGCGCTTTAGAAACCCACATCAATTCCCCATTTTGGAGGGGGCTTTCATCGGCAGTGATCCTGACTATTACCGGAAGACCTTGGGCTAATGGGAGCATATTAGCTATTAATTCCTTAGTGACATGTTTTTGGTCTGACTTAAGGGAATTTCTGCCAAAATCTGTCACCCCACCAAATTCTCCCACAATTAGATCAATGGGCTGACCATTGACTCTACCCACAGACCTGAACGGTGTGGCCCAATGGCTGGTACTAGACGTAGTGGGGATCATGACGACCTGATCGTTCGGGAATTTAAATTGAAATGGTTTTCTTTGGTCCGGCCGGGCGCCCTCGTTGGCAATGAAATCAAACAAAGGATAAAACAGGCCTTCAAGGTAGGTTGGTTTAGTCTGGTGTCTAATGGCCCTATAATTTTGAACGCTTAAGCGTACATATGAAGTGAACGCTGATAAAATTAGCGGAAGCCTTGTTTCAAATGGCGCAAAGAATTTATCTGTATTTTTCTTAAACTGCTCTTGCAATTCATTCCATCTGTTTATGGGGACTGATTTTTCTGTCACAACTTCCTGACCATCATCTACAAAAAGGCCCAAGGCATGCGCATTAAGAAAATTCTTTTTGAGCTTTTCGACGAGTTCTTTTCTGCTTAATCCATTGCCTAAAGTATCAAATTTAAGACGCAAGATCGGCCATACAAAATAACACCATACCTCCCATGCCGGTATCAGCCATCCGCCCACGAGTATCCTTAACCATTTCCATCCCCAACCGTCAGGAAGTTGATGATACAGCCGTCCCAGCTTAGAATCTAAAATGGAAGTCTGCTGTAGTCTTTCATAGACTTTATCCCTGACCAATACATAAGCATTTCCATTTGGCGAATGGATACTGCCATACCGCAATTGTTTAAACCATTCCTGGAGGATCGTCCGTCCCAAAGAAAGGCTGAGCCTGCCATCTTTGTTCCTCGTTAAATAGATACGTAAAAATGCTTCCAACTTTTGGGGATCGATCGTGACGTCTGCTTTAAGAAAATCCTGGACCCAGCCGTTTACTTCGCGTACCAAACGCGACTCATCAGACACATGTACTTTAGGTATTTTGGCCTTTTCTGCCACCTTCTTTTGTTTCTTTGGTTTTGATGGGGCAGTTGCAGGGACAATTTCTTTTTCTTGGTTGATGATCCGGACAAGGTCAATTTCTTCTTTTGACCATGCCACTAATTGGCCGATGTCCGGGGCAGTCGTTTTATTTCCATCGGCATTTATTTTTGCCCTTGCTTCCAGGGCAAAAACCCTGACATCACGCGCGGAGGACCAATCAAGTTCATAGATCTTTCCTTCCAAAGGCGATTCCAGATGAGAACCGATGGCCACAATCATATGATAAACATCCCGTTCATCTGAACGCAAAAGATCTGCCCTATTGATCTGTCTTCTAACCTGTGCCCTGGCGCTTTTAATCAATGACTTTAGATCAAAAAGATTGCCTTCTTTGGCCTCAACAATATAAATCCCATCGGGTAAAGACGCGTGCCCCTTAATGGACAGCACAAAATCGATCTCATTTTTTATCAAGAATGTATTGATCGCGATGACCTCGGCCTGCGGTATTAGTTTCATTAAGCGGTCAAGGGCAAATAGCTCACCGATGGCCTCATGCCTTTGTGCGATATGCCTTCTTTTTAATAATACCTTCAGATGGGTCCCCATGCCGGGAACATGGGCATATTTAAGGACCAATTCTTTATACGCGCCATATTCAGACAACTGCTTATTTTCTCTTTTTGCTATCGTGCTGTAATCGCCCTGCATGAAAGGGGCCGGAGTTTCGGCCGGCCATAATTCGTGGACCATTCTTTCTATAAATCTAAATTTCTTGCTTTGCTGGCGGTCCGGATGGATGCTCCAGAAATAATCCCCCAGGACACGCTTGGCCAAGTTCAGCGCGAGGTGGATGTCCTCGCGGCCATCAGCCAGATTCTGCATTGCTAATTCAATAATTTGGGATATGCTGCTGGCGGATAATAATAATAATCCAAACGGAAGGTATATCTTATTCCCATGGGCGTAACTGATAACTACCCCTGATTCATCTTTCCGTAAATATGGTGGTGACTGGGAACGCACATCTGATGAAGGCATAACAATCACCACGCGCTCATCTTCAAGGAGCTGCCATAATTTCTTGTTCTGTCTATTCGCCCTTTGAAGAGAGGATGGTAACGTTAATTTGATCTCCGCAAATTGTTTTTGGGAAGATTGAGTAATAGTTTGTCTCAGCTTCCTTTCAACAAAGAGGGTGATCTGCCCATTGGACTGATAAATATTCTCCCCGCAGGCAAAACCTTTTTCATCTTTCCCTTCTTTGTTACTCACAATATGGCTGTTGGCAAGGTTGCGG
>CAZASA010000050.1:0-15852 GCA_964487685.1 uncultured Planctomycetales bacterium | reverse complement strand
GGCGTTGGGCAACACCCCCTGCAATGATCACCATCGGCGGCATCATGACTGGATCATCACCTTGGTCCCTTCGAAATCAAACCTGAAACGCACCTCTTCCAAACCTGCCTTGGCCATTGAACGCCTTAATTTTACCGCATCATCGGCATAAAACATCAAAAATCCGCCGCCTCCGGCGCCGATCAATTTTCCACCTATCGCCCCGTTTTTTAAGGCCAGGTCATACCATTCATTGATCTTCTTGTTAGACATAAAATTCGATCGTTCTTTCTTATGCTCCCAATGGATATTCATCAGCTCGCCAAATTTTCTCAAGTCCCCTTTTTCCAGGGCATTTTTGCTTGCGATACCCAGTTCCTTGATGAAATGAAGATTGTTGATCATGGATTTATTATTGGCCCGGCTTTTGGTGTGTTGTTCTTTAAGGATGTTGGAAGCAAGCCTGGTGTAGCCGGTGAAGAACAACAAAAGATTATCTTCCAGGTCATACAATATTTCTTTTTTAATTTTCAAAGGATATGCTTTGACCGATTTCTTTTTGAATTCAAAAACAGTGATCCCGCCATAAGCGGCGATGTATTGGTCTTGTTTACCGATGGGTTCCCCTAATTTATTGATCTCAACATCGCAGGCCTCTTGGGCCAGTTTCTCGGGGTTGATCAAGTTGCGATTATAGGTATGAAGGGCTTTGAGCAAGGCTGTCGTAAAACTACCGGAGGATCCCAAACCAGTGCCGGCAGGAATATCAGCCATACTGGCGATCTCCAGGTAATTATCGCCCATTTTAAGTAATTTTAATGATTCACGGATGATCGGATGCTTGATCTTGGCTATGTGCTTTGTTTTTTCCATCAAGGAATATTTAATGATATAGCCCGGTTGAAATGTCTTATGTAAGGTGATGTAGACATAACGGTCGATGGCCGCCGAGATCAAAAATCCTCCATATTTTTCGTAATACGAAGGCAGATCTGTTCCGCCGCCGCCAAGTGTGACCCGTAATGGGCTTCGAACGATGATCATTACATTCTCCCCTTATTTTTGTAGATATGATCTACGATCTTTAATGCTTCCGCAGCATCATTAATATTACCATTGATCGCTTTTTTTGATCCGATGGACTTGATAAAATCTTCGATCTCAAGTGACCATGACATATCTTCGCCGGGATATTCCCAAATTTTTGCCTCCGGAGGGCCCATTTGAGGCAGCATCTGATAATAGGTCAATTTCTCAGTGCCGTAACTACCTCCCAGTCCATCGATCTGGATTTTGCCCGTCTTGCCATAGATCTCCAGGGAAAACATGTTTTTCCACTCGGTACAGGAGACCTGGAGCCAGGCGATCTGCCCTTTCTTGGTTCTCAATGACAGGAAAGCATTATCATCGACCGGCATCTTCCAGAAATAAGTGCTTGTTTGCCCATAAACTTGATGAAAGTCTCCCAAAAACCAACGACACAGGTCGATCATATGGACACCCTGATCGATCAATTCACCGCCGCCGGAGATCTTTGGATTTGCCCGCCATTCTTGATCATATCCAAGTCGGCCCCCATGGCCATATCGCCCGCGGATAAACATTAGCTCCCCCATGACTCCGGAATCAACGATAGCGCGTGCTTTCATCATTGCGGGATGAAAACGTAAATTGAACCCGACCTTTATCTTTTTGGCTGATTTCGAAGCCTTTTTTAACAATAAAGAAATCTCTTTAAAAGATCGTGCCGCAGGTTTTTCGACAAGCACATGTTTATCATGTTCCAGCGCGTAGGAACTTATTGCAGTAAGTTGATCATTGGTCGTTGATACAATGATCAGTTCAATGCCGGGCAGCTCTAACGCTTCTTTCCATTCATCATAGGCAGTGCCTGAGCCTTTGAGATCACAAATTTTTTGAGCGCGCTCAATGACAGGGTCGCAGGCGGCAATAAGCTTGTGCTTGCCTAAAGCTTTGGCCCGTTTCATCCCTATGATTCCACAGCCGATGATCGCGATATTCATGAGTTTTGGTCCAGAGGGATGCGGCGTAATTTCCCGATCTCCCCTGAAATTTCTTTTCCGTATTTTTTGATCAATTGATGATAGTCCTCACGGACATGGATCAGACGTCCGCTGATACCTTTGTTAATTTTATGGTCCATAAAAAAATCCATTAGGCTAATGATCTCCTGGTCCGTGGTCCCGCCATTCTTAAGGACTTGAGCAGCTTTTTCCAGTTCTTTTTTCCCGGCGATGGGGCCGGCATCGAGTATGTCATTCATCATCCGTGTCTTGACGGCACCCGGGGCAAAAGCATTGATCGTAATGTCTTGAAAACCGGCAGTTATCAATTCATCAGCCATTATTTCAACCAAACGCACAACACCGGTCTTGCTTGACCCGTACGCATTGAAATGAGGCCGGCTGTAGGCAGATCCGCCGCCGGAGAACATAATGATGCTCCCATGACCTGACGGGATCATCCGTTTGACCGCTGCTTTGGATACAATGAAGCTCCCTAATAAGTTGATCTTAAGGGTTTCATCAAATTCTTTTAATGGGATTTCCCAGGTATTGCCGATGGGCACTTGCCGGGCCGCACAATTGATGACCACGTCAGGAGTTTTGCCCCAACAGCTGTAGTGCAGATCAAAAGCAGATTCAACATCCTTTTCACGGGTAACATCAGCCTTGATGACATTGACCTTCTGCTGCATGCCTTCAGCATCAGGCTGACGGCTGGTGACGCTGACTTTAAAAGTGTTCTTATAATGCTGGGCAAGTATCTGGCCGATGCCTTTTGTCCCGCCGAAGATCAACATGGATTTCAATTGATCACCCCTTTGTTTCCAATATCCATTGGTTGTTTTGCAAAAATACCAAGGTTTTAATGATCGAATCCTTGATGCTTAATTGAGGCTGCCAGCCTGCTTTATTGATCTTGGCTGTATCCAGATAGATAAAAGGATTGTCACCCACCCATCCGCGTTGACCACCGCTGTACTTAAGGGCTGGTTTTATTCCCAGATGACCGGTGATCCAGGCGACAGAATCATTAACCTTGGCATATTCATTGGTCCCTAAATTAAGGATATTCACCTGATCATGGAACTGAGCAATGCTAAAGAGCATGGCATCCAAACAATCCTGGATGTAAAGATACGATTTTTTCTGGTTTCCGTCGCCTAAAATTGATAATTCGTTTGGGCTTTGAAGGATTTTCTTGTAAAAGTCAAGGACATGGCCATGGGTATATCTTTCTCCCAGTATAGAAACAAACCTGAAGATCCAGGATTGAAAGCCAAAACCTTCGCAATAGGCTTGTATCAATCCTTCACACGCCAGTTTTGAAGCGCCATAAAGCGAGGTTTGGATGGGAAAAGGGGCATTTTCCGGCGTCGGAATAATAGTACTGTCCCCATAGATCGACCCTGTTGAGGAAAAGGCGATCTCTTTAATGCTATTATCACGCATTGCTTCCAAGACGTTAAAAGTAGCGATGGTGTTTTGTTGAAGGTCCTTTTCAGGGTGATTTATCCCAAAACGCACATCCGCATTCGCCGCCAGATGAAAGACCATCTGGCCTCCTTTAAAAGCTTTTTTTAAGGATGCCAGGTCAAGAAGATCAGTTTTAATAAGATGAAAATGGGGGTTTGTGAGGGCTTTCTCAAGAAAGCGTTCCTGGCCGGTTGAAAAATTATCCACTCCGACCACCCGATCGCCTTGACCCAGGATTTTGTCAACAAGATTACTGCCGATAAAACCGGCACAGCCGGTGATGATATAGTTCTTCATGAGAAGTTCTTACCTGACTAAGTCCAGAGGGGCTGATGTGTTTGTCTTTAAAGAAATATTCCTGCGTCTCATCTCCCCCAAGGCTTTGTCCAAACGGGATTCTTCCTTGCCCGTAAAGAAATTAAAGAGCCTTTTAAAAGGCCTGGTAGGATGGCAGGTCCATGAGACAGCGTAGAATACGACAAGCGCCAGGGTCCGCATGCGGTCCAGCGCCTTAGGAGGAATTTGTTCACACCAGCTCACATTGTTCAACATATCTGACAGCGGGAGCTTCCTGTAAAATTCGTCGTCGAGTTTTTTAGGGATCTTGCCCTGCTCCTGGAGCATGGTAAAAAGTTCAGAGCCGGGATAGGGGCAAAAAGGAGATACGGAAATATCGCTGACGCCCATATACCCTATCTTGACGAGGAATATAATGCTGTCAAAAAGCTGCTTATAGGTATCTTCAGGAAAACCAAAAATAAAATTGAATTTCACGTCGATCTTGGCCTTGACGCATCCCCGGGCGGATTCGTAGATCTTGTCTAAGGTGACCCTTTTCTTGATCCTTGAAAGCACTTCGGTTGACCCGCTTTCAGGGGCATAGGTGATGTTCCTGCATCCTGACTGATAGAGCAATCCTGCCACTTCCCCGTCGAGTGCTTCAGAGCGGGTCCCTGTCGGAAGCTGCCAGGTGATATTGAGCTTCTTGTCGATGATCTTCAGGCAAAAATCCTTGATCCAGACTTTTTTAATGATGGCGGTCAAGTCTTGAAAGTCAAAGTTTGTCACCTTATATTTCTGAATATAATGTTCGATCTCACTGATGACATCATCGACCGTGCGTACGGTCCAAAGATTCCCCCACATATTCGGGTTAGAGCAAAAGGTGCACTGATAGGGACATCCACGGGAGGCGATAATGGGCATGTTTCGTCCGCGGTTAACACCCTGACCATGGCCTTCGGAAAGATAGTTTTCAAGCGGAAATAGGTCCCAGGCAGGCCAGGGAATTTGGTCCAGAGTCTTGCTGCGGGTACTTTTTTTATTGATCACAATATTTCCGTCAGGCTGCCGGTAACAAAGACTGCCGACGGATTTAAGGTCAGTATGATTGCTCAAGGCAGACAGCAGTTCCGGGAGGATATAATCCCCTTCTCCCATCACGACAAAATCAAGTTCAGGGCAATCTTCCAGGGCCCCGACCGGCTGGGCGGTCGCGTGTTCACCGCCGATGACCAGCAATGCCCCGGGAAATTTATTCTTCAAAGCTTTGATCAAAAGTTTGGTGATGGGCCAATCCTGTGAGAACATCACACCTAAGCCAAAGATGTCACTATCGGTACATCTGGCAACGATCTCATCCATGCTAAGCCCGCGGTATAAGGTATTGGTCTCATAGGGATAATAGCTGTTGATCGCTTCACCAATGGCATCAATGACCTTGACCTCATGGCTCTCTTTGAGCAGGGTCGCGGCAAGGTAGGCTAACCCGATGGGCGGAACAGCCGGAGTCCCTGTCGCTAATTTGGTCAATGTGAAGGGTGTACGTATCAGTGTAATTTTCATGACCAAACCTCACTTTCTCATATCGAAATTGATCTGCCGGTCCACGATATACATCGGCCGGCGTTTGACCTCATCATAGATCCGCCCAACATACTCCCCGATCAGTCCCAAGCCCAGCAATTGGACACCGGCGAAAAAGCTCACCACCAGCACTGTCGTGGATAACCCCGGCGATAAATTAAAGCCCATCAGTTTTTGCAGGACATACCAGGCGCCTAATAAAAAACTTAAACCTGCAACCGTAAATCCTACGAAGGACATCATAGACAATGGCACAGAACTAAAGCTGATCAAGCCATTAAGACCGATCTTAAGGGAACCGGTCAGGCGGTTATATTTACCGGCTCCGGCATAACGTTCATCGCGGTCGTATTCAATAAAAGTTTGTTTAAAGCCTACATAGGCGACCAAACCCCGTAAAAAACCATGGATCTCATTTAACCGGCGCAGCTCTTCAATGACCCGGCGGGTCATTATACGAAAGTCCCCGGTATTACGCGGGATCTTGACATCACTGAAACGATTGATAAAGCAATAGCCGACATGGGAGATGATGCGTTTAATGAGTGTTTCACCTTTACGGGAACGGCGCTTGGCATAGACCACCTCATAACCTTCTTTGAGCTTGGCATACATCTCTTTGATCAGTTCAGGCTGGTCTTGAAGGTCAACGTCGATGGCCACACAGGTTTCTCCGGTACAGGCCAAGATCCCGGCCATGGTGGCTGCCGGCTGTCCCCATCGCCTGGATAAGACCATCAGCTTGATATTTGAATTGCGCTGGATCTCTTTGATGATGACTTCTTCTGTTTTATCCGGAGATGGGTCAAGGCTAAAGATGATCTCATAGCTGACAGCCATTTGTTCAAATATTTTTTCAATACGTGCCAAAAAAGGACGAATGTTCAATTCTTCCTTATAAACGGGCACAACGACAGAAATATTGACCATAATTGAGATCGTTTGAGATGGTAAAAATAATAAATTTAACCATTTAAAATAGGGCTTCTATAATGTACCATAAATTTATAAATAGTTTAAATTAAAATAGCAAATTTTAAGCTCCATGGGAACTGGTCAATTGCCTAAAAAGTCCATCCTAAGTACGGATATTATCTATTTATCCCTGATCCTGCTTCTTTCCTTATTTATTTGCTGGCCTCTGTTTAATAACGATTTTATGACAACCATTGATGGTGGAGGCCATTTATTAGGTTTATACAGCCTGAAAATTTTTATGGGCTTTGACCAGCTCTTTGTCCGTTGGATACCCTATTTGCATGGGTATGGCTGCCCATTTTTTAACTTTTATCCCCCTATGTTTGCCACGATCGGGGCTTTATTGGCAAAAGCCGGTTTAGGGATCGTATGGGCCCTTAATTTGACCAGTTTTTTCTTTATCCTGCTTTCCGGAATAACGATGTATTTTTTTGCTAAAGAAATATGGGGAGCTGAAGGCGGATTTTTGTCCGCGGCAGCCTATATCTTCGCTCCTTATCAAATGGTCGACCTCTATGCCAGGGGTGCTTATGCGGAATCAGCGTCATTTGCATTCCTGCCTTTTATCCTTTGGGTATTCCTTAGGCTTCATCATAAACAGAATATTCTTTACCTGTCGATCGCCAGCCTGTCGGTTGCGGGGCTTATTTTGACACATAATTGTGTCACCTTGATGTTTTGCCCTGTTATTTTATTCTATATTGTGATGTTGAATATTCCAAACCTTCGTACCGATTACCGTCCTTTATTGTTAAGTATGACTGCTTTCGCTTTAGGGATCGGGCTGGCGTGTTTTTTCTGGTTGCCGGCTTTTGTTGAGAAAAAATATATCCACATCGAAAAACTTTTAAACGGGATCTTTGATTTTCATAAGAATTTTTTGACGATCAAGGAGCTTTTTTATTCTCCCTGGCCGAAAATCTCCGGGACAGGCCTGCCGTTTGAAATCGGCCCTGTCCATTGCCTTTTGACCATCATCAGCCTTTGTTTCATCCAACGAACAACCAAGGGACGTAAATTCATTCTTTATCTGGTGATTTTATGTGTCTTTATTCTGGCCATAACCATCTTCTCAACCTTGCCGCCTTCTGCCTTTATTTGGGAAAATATCCCTATTTTAAGGTTCATTCAATTTCCTTCACGGTTATTGGTCCTCATCACCTTGATGGTCTGCATCCTTATCGGCGGGGTTACCTTAATATTTAACAGCCATAGGAACCAATTGATCATCATGATCCTGGGAGTGTTGATGATATTTATGATGAATTTTTCCAATTGTCATCCGCCTTATGGTACAAAGAAAGTGAATGTAGACGGCATCCCTCCGACCTTTGTGTACCGGAATCTCCATTCTCAAGACGGTGGTGAATACACGCCTATTTGGGCCCAAGATATCCGTGATCCGGTACCTTTCAAGGACCTGGAGATCATTAAAGGGGATGGCATTATCTTGAGCAGGCAGGAAGTGCCGGAATTACATCAGGTATTTTTAATCAAAGCATTCTCTCCGATGCTGGTATGTTTCAATGTGTTCTATTTTCCAGGCTGGACGATCAAGGTTGACGGTCAATTGGTTGATATTATGAACGATAATCCCTTCGGCCTTATTGTTTTTCCTGTTGAAGAGGGTGAGCATGTGATCAAGGCGGATTTCGGGGCGACTCCCATCCGCCGGGATGCAACGATCGTTTCTATTATTTGTTTAATTTTCCTTTTAGGTCTGATCTTCCTGGGGTTGCACAGATTGGTCTACAAAAGATAATAATCTATCATGCTTTTTTTTGTTAATTTGATCATTACATGGTTACAAAAGCCCAAGGTCCTTCTGGTATTTAAGGCCGGATTTGCTTTTGTATTGCTTTATTTTGCCGGGCTGCTTTTGCATTATCATTATTTTATGACTGCCTTCCCTTACCCAATTATCTATCGGGAAGGCACCATGATGGCCACCACAAGCCAATTGCTTCATGGGATCATTCCCTATCACTTTGTTGATGAACCACCGTATACCAATGGGTATGGTTTTGGATATCCCTTGTTGGTTTTGCCTTTTGCCGCGACGTTTGGCAATACTCTCATTATCCATAGGGCTGTGACGGCTTTATTTATATTTGCCTCATGCGCTGTAATAGGGTTTGTTTTGCATAAAAAAAGGGCACATCCATTATTAAATTTGTGGGCAATACTGACCTTGTATGCTTCCCTGCTTTTTCCGCTTACCAGCACACCAACCGTTGATCCTGCTTCCACGGGAATGTTTTTCATGCTGCTGACCATTTTTATCCCTTATTTCTGTAATTATTCTTTATCTTCGCTCGTCATAAGCATCTGTTTCGGAGGATTGGCTTATTACACAAAGGCTTATTTTCTGTTGGGCATTCCGGTGATGGCCTCCTATCTATTTTTGTTAGTCTCTAAAAAAAAAGCCATCCTTTATGGGGCAGCTGCCTTTTTATGTTTCGTTGTGAGCGTTTTGATCATGAACCATTTCTTTCCAAGCTATTTCGATGATTGTTTTTTTATTAATTACAATATTTCTGCCCAGACGACCATGATGCTTGTTTTGGTCAGACAGCTCCATCAATTTGCTGACTTACATCTTGGCGTGATCATCGTGGTGTCCATCATTATGGTCTATAGTCTGGTACATTGGCTGGTTTCAGGAAGGTTTAAAGCCATCGCCAATGATTTAAAGGTTATCACGCAAATGCCCATCGATATATTTGCAGGGATATTTTTCGCCGCGGTCCTTGTATTGTCCATGGGCAAACATTACGGGGCTAATCTCTGGTATTTCTTTCAATTATTCTCACCATTCTTAGTGATCATGGTTGCCGAACTGACCGGACGATTTAAGCTCTGGCCGGTGCTATTCTCATTCTTACTGATCTACAATTTATATTCGCTCACAGCCAAGGATGATTATAAGTTTTTCGTAGACTCAAAAACAGGCTGGAAAACTATTGAAATGCTAATCAAATCCAATGTCAGCATATTCAATTCTTCTTTGACCGCTCCTTTATTGATCCAGGAAAACAAGGAGATCTATGACGATGGCGCGGAGTTTTACGCCGGCGGCGGCAAACGTACAGGATTCTTTGCTAAATTTTTAAAAGATGACCCACGAGTTATAAATACTGAGGTTTCTTTTTTTCAGAGGGTCCAGAGTATGATACAGTATAAACAATTTGACCTGATCATGATCGAAGCCGGCTATGCTTCGGTGATCTTGCCTAAGGCGGTTGCGAATTATTATAAGGTAGTTGGGTCAATATTTGTTTTTGCACCACAGGACCGTCGGATCTACATGATGACCGTTTGGAAACCTATATGAGTACCTTCAAGCAAAAGAACCAATTTAATTGGCCATTGGCTTTGATCATCCTCAATCTTGTGCTGATCTTCGCCTACATGTTTTGCATCTTATTGAGTTACGATCTAAACTGGATGGAATTTGAGAAATTAAAGACCCATATATGGTTCCTGGAGAACGGTAAATATTGGCAATGGTCTGATTTTGCCAAAGCCCTAAACACCAAGATCATTGAGATCGACCCCAACCGTTTGTCCCGTCCGCTTTCCAATTTAGTGGAAGTGATCGACGCCAAGTTCCGTGCCAATTTATGGGATTATATGCCGCCTCATCCCACCATTTCACTGCAATGGCCCCTGCTTTTTATAGGCCTTCCGATTCTTCTTTATAAGTTTTTTAGAAATCTTGATTGTGAGCCTATCATCGCCCTTGCTGGGATGGGTCTTTATCTGACATCGGCGGGCTTTTTAAGTCCTATTGTTGAACTTTCCCATCCAGCCAAAAGCATGGTCAATTTCTTTTCACTTTTAAGCCTGGTCATCATCACCCAATTATACCGCAGGATCAAATTTAAGGACGTTTCGATCATGGATGTCCGTCGATTTTGGTTGACCTGGTGTTCCTGCATATTTATTACCGTCATTACTTTCTTCTTTGATGAAACAGGTTTGTTCCTTTGGGTCGTTTTATTATTTATTTGCTGTCCTTTATTTCTAAAGTTTAAGGAAAAATTTGTTTGGCCGCTCTTTCTGTTGGTCTTACCGGCCATTTATTTTCTTATTATCCATTTTCTATTGCCATGGCTTCATTTTATCGTCAATCAAAAGGCCGTTGACCTTGCTTCTTACAGGGATATTCCGCATCCTTCCAGTCTGTTTTTTCCTAACTGGCATGATCTGATGATCAATTTTTACCTGTTATTCGGCATACATCCTGGTATTAAATGGAATTTCAAGCCCTTAATAGGTCATCCATTACTCATTACCTTGCAATGCGTCTACACCGTTGCGTTCATCTATTTATTGGGATTGTTTGTCAAAACCGTCCTTGAGACAGGAAAATTATCATTTAGGCTCAAACAGATCATCTCAGGCGCTTTACTGCTGGTCATTTTTGTTTATTTCCATAATTTCCAGTTATCACATAATGTACACGTATGGACGGTATTTTGGTATGGCTGTCTTTTTTCTTTGATCTATTACGTTACTCTGACGCTCGTCCTGCAGTTTGTTTGGGAAGGATATAAGGGCAAGTTGTTTAAGATTTTACTGCCCTTCATTGTTATTATTTTTACTGCCCATGGCCTGATGACCAGTACCTATCTGATCAATATTTTCAAGAACCAGCGGTATAATCCCGGTGTTTTTTATTACCCCTCGATATTTGACCAAACGATCAATCCCTATCAATATTTTGATATGTCCCGTAGCCTTCAAAACAGCAGGTGCCGCTATGTTTACTCAGTGATGTACTGGGCCCGTATCAAACATAAAAAAATCGATATGCATCCGTTTATTAACGATATGCGCACCTGCCCGGCGCTGATGGACAAGGACCCCTATTTTAAAGCAGATATCATGTATGCCATCATCGAAGTTGCCTATCAATTCCCCGAAGGCCGCTCATTCTTGAATGACCCGGATTATGTTTCGTATTGGATGCGGCAAAAAGGTGAACCGCCATAAATGGCGTTGTATTCAGACGCCATAAATGGCGTCTCTACAAGGCATTAGACTGCAGGATAAT
The DNA here is from genome assembly GCA_964487685.1 of uncultured Planctomycetales bacterium. GTDB lineage: Bacteria > Omnitrophota > Gorgyraeia > Zapsychrales > Fredricksoniimonadaceae > JABDGZ01. The sequence continues at coordinate 4,470 of CAZASA010000050.1, read as the reverse complement.
GTCGGTGAGATTTTGGGCGATCAAGGCATTGCCTGCCCTGGTGCAATGGCCGAAATCATAGGCAAAATTGTCCTTAAAATAATAATTAAACCCATTCTTGGCCAATGCTTGTTTGAAATTCTGTTTATTTTCGACAAAGATGAGATTATTCCTCTCGCCCAAATAATTTTTTAAAGGGGCTATTTCCCTTAACGGGTATTGCATGACAACGGCTTTGAGATGGCGCTTGAGGACCTTATTTAAAATGAGGGCATAATTAACATAGGTGGCCGGCGAATATTCGCCCTGTATTTTTGAAGCTCCTTGTTGATAGAATTGTTTAGCCAACTTTTCCTTGCCTTGTTCTTGGGAGATCGCCCCCATATCCACATAAGCTTGATCCAGGCCTGGGCTGATCTCAATGGCCCGCTGCAAAAACTCTTGGGCCAGTTTAATATGGCCTTTTTCCTTTAACCATTGGGCCAGTTCAATGTATCCCCAATAATCCTGGGGATTGGTTTGCAGGTATCCTGCATAGACAATAAAGGCATTATCATTATTCTCTAAATGAAAGGCGCGGGCTAAACTGGGCAGTACACTGGTATTTTTAGGCTCTATAAAAAGCACTGTTTGAAAAGCTTTGATCGCATCAGGATATTTTTCCTGGGCCAGGTACAATTCGCCTTGCTCCTGATATAACTGCGGGTAATTGGGAATAAGCAAGGCAGCCTCCTGCAATAGGCTTTGGGCTTTTAAATATAACCCTTCTATGCGATAGCGCCGGGTTAGCTCAAGAGAGGCTAAACCGGCCTGGATGAGGGATTGCGTAGTATTGTGTTGATGGTAGCGTTCAATAGACTCAGCGATCACCAACCTTAAAAAATTCTCTATTTGCTGATTATTGCTCTCTTCAGGCACCGTTACGTCAGCACTAAGGCCTGGTTTATTGGCGCCGTTGATCCGATGAGAAACATGTTCATAGATCAAATGGAGCAATTTATAAAAGCGTAGGTCTTCCAGGGAATATTTGATGTTTTCCCACCATAATGATTTATTGGGCCCATGCAAATAAGCAGAATCGTTGATCCCCATCATGACGATCACCATCTGGGGACGGTATTGGTCAAGGTATTGGTCAAGATGGGACAGGATATATTCGCTGGTGGTACTGATAATACCTTTATTAATGACCGTGAATTTCTTTTGATGGCTATGTAAATTAAGCAAAGCCTCTAATTGGCTGGGATACGAATCTTCACCGCCTAAGGCAGTGGTTGATTCCCCCAGACATAAAATACGGTATTCCCGAGGATCATTGGACAGATGATTATGCCTCTCCTGCAGCATAAGGACAATGCTTCCGGCGATGCGTAAGCTGGCTTCAAGCAAAATGACAGTAAGGAATAGCCCAAATAAAATGAGCAGGAGTTTTTGTTTAAAAGAAGTTTTATCCATGCATTACTTTCAAAAAAGGGTGTAAATGAATGGCACCACCGCTGTACTTTGAGCAAAGATAACTAATAGGCTCAAGAGTATAAAAATGATAATGATAGGTGCCAGCCAATAGCGCTTACGCACCTTTAAGAAATCCCATAATTCTTTTAACAGGCCTATTTTTGACATACTCCCTCACTTTCAAAATTGTTTGGTATAATTACTTTTTTCTTCCGCGGACCTATCGACCCAATATGAAAAATGATTTACCTTAAATGCCTTATTTAAAATATCTTTTCCCATCCATCTTAACACGATACTCACCGGTGTAAATACAAGGTAAAAAGTTGCGGTCAAGAGGATAAAGGTGATCAGCTGGCCTACTGGATACCAGAGTTTTATAATGATCTTCTCTGTTTGTTGAAGCAATGAATGGTTGAATAAGACCATATATAGAGCAAATAGGCCGAATATAACCGGAATAACAGCCATTAAATCTAATCCATGCTTGAAATAATGCCGTATGCCAAATAAGACCATGATCAATGGCAGGATATAATTTAAAATTCCAGGTTTTTTATTTTTGTCCATGATCAGTCCAGGATCGTTGAAATATCCTCTTTTTTATAGTTTTCCTGATGAGGCTGTTGTTGGCGTTCAAACAAATAATTCCCGATCAGTAAATAGTCGATATTGGTGCACATAAAGCAACGGTAAGCATCTTCTGCGCTGGCAACGATGGGCTCGCCGCGAATATTAAATGAGGTGTTGATCACGACGGCACATTGGGTTTGATTGTCAAATTCCTTGATGATCTTATAAAATAATGGATTGTCCTGTGGGCTAACTGTTTGGACACGGGCTGAATAATCAACATGGGTCACCGCAGGGATCTGGGAGCGTTTCACCTTTAATAATGCGAGCCCCTCTCTGTTTCCCTCTGGGAGTTTGACTTTGATTTGGTCCCTGATATAGGCCACTAAAAGCATATAAGGGCTTGTACGCGCAAGCTCAAAATATTCCGAGGATTTTTCTTCTAGCACGCTTGGAGCAAAAGGCCTGAATGACTCCCGGAATTTGACCTTTAAATTCAGGATCGATTGCATTTTTTCACTGCGCGCATCGGCAATGATACTGCGATTGCCTAATGCTCTGGGCCCGAATTCCATGCGCCCGTGGCAAAGGCCGATCACTTGTTCTTCCTGCAATAACCCGGCCACCCTTGCGGGCAGGGCCTCATCCTCGATATATTCATAAACCCAACCTTTTGCATCAGCCAACTTTTTAATATCATCATCAGGTATCGGCCCTAATAAGGAACCTTGCTGTTTATCATGAACATTATCCGCTGTCCTTGGTTTTTCTAGATATTGATGCCATGTCAAAAGTGCTGCACCCAAAGCCCCCCCCGCATCTCCGGAAGCCGGCTGGATCCAAATATTTTTAAAAGGTCCTTCCCGCAAGATCTTTCCATTGCCCACACAGTTAAGGGCTACACCTCCCGCCAAACACAGATTGTCCATTTGGGTCAAGTCATGCACATAGCAGGCAGTTTTTAGCATGATCTCTTCGGTAACATCCTGAATCGAACGGGCAATGTCCATATGCCGCTGGGTAATGGCTGATTCAGGTTTCCGGGGCGGACCTTCAAATAGACGATGGAAGCGTCCATTGGTCATGGTCAATCCAGCAGGATAATTAAAATAATCCATGTTCAGCCGGAATGAACCATCGTCCTTGATATCGATCAACTCTTTTTTGATAAGATCAACATACTTAGGTTCTCCGTAAGGGGCCAGCCCCATTAATTTATATTCACCGGAATTGACGCGAAAACCGATGTAATAAGTAAACGCGGAATAAAGAAGGCCTAAGGAGTGGGGAAATCGTATCTCGCTTTTTAATTCGATCTTGTTATCCCGGCCAACCCCTAAACTGCTTGTTGTCCACTCACCTACACCATCCAGGGTGATGATCGCCGCTTCCTGATAAGGCGAGGGGAAAAATGCCGAGGCCGCATGGGATTCATGATGTTCAGGGAAGATGATCTCCTTGTCAAATTTCAATTGGTCCTGGATCAAATCCTTGATAAATATCTTTTCTTTAAGCCAAATGGGCATGGCTTTTAAAAAAGAATTCAAACCGTAAGGCGCATAGGCCAAATAGGTCATCAAAAGCCGTTCAAATTTCAAAAAGGGCTTTTCATAAAAAGCCACATAGTCAAGATCATGGATCGTGATCCCTGCTTCTTTCAGGCAATACTGAGCGGACATGTTGGGGAATGCAGCATCATGTTTTTTTCTAGTGAAGCGTTCTTCCTGGGCCGCGGCAAGGATCTCTCCATCCCTGACAAGACAAGCCGCACTGTCGTGGTAAAAAGCAGAAATGCCCAGGATATAGGTATTTTTAGGTGTTGCCATGTTTTTGTAAGTAGTCATTGATGCCGATCCACAAATTCCTGGATTGGCTGCAGCCCATATGATGATATTGCATCAGATAATACCTGGCCGTGTAATCTTTATACCGGTATTGCATGACAAAATTAAGCCACTCCTCGTCAGTTTTAAGCTGCTGGGCCTGCTCCATGGTCCAAAATGCAAACATCCCTTTACCTTCTTGCGGGTAGACCGAAAAGTAAATGTTAAAGAATATCAGAGCAAAGGCGATGGCAAGGACAGCGACCCCCATCCAAAGTTGCCAGCAGATCTCACACGCCTGCCAAAGAAAAAATCCGCTAAATAAGCACATGAACGGCCATGAGCCGGTGATCCTTAATGAATTGGGCAGCTCAGAATTCGTCAAGGCTGAAGGAACTATCCCGATAAGGATATTAGCCGTCAAAAACAAGATAAAAGGTTTTTCCAGGATCAAAGGATTATGTTCTCTGTTTTTTTGAAAAACGAGCTTGATCATCCATAGTAATGCCAATAATAAGGCCGCCATATCGAGCCCGCTTAAAATACCAAAATGCCGTGTTGAATGGACATAGGAAGGGTCCCCTCTAAAGAACAAAAAATCCCCGTTTAAATGCAAGGTAATTATTAAAAAAAATACTGA
>CAZASA010000049.1:13729-16103 GCA_964487685.1 uncultured Planctomycetales bacterium | reverse complement strand
ATCCCCTCTTCACGGATAAGCCTTTTGGCCATGGCAAAGGATTCCTCATTGGTCACTTGGACGATCTCATCAAGTAATTTTGTGTCCACAATACTGGGGATAAATCCTGCCGCAAGACCCTGAATTTTGTGAGGCCCTGGCTGGCCGCCTGATAGGACCGGTGAAGTTGTTGGTTCAACGGCAATGGCTTTGAATGATGGCTTGCGAGCCTTGATCACTTGAGCAACACCTGTTATGGTTCCGCCGGTACCTACCCCTGCAACTAGAATATCTACCTTGCCATCAGTATCCCGCCAGATCTCTTCGGCCGTAGTCAAACGATGGATCTCGACATTGGCCTGATTATCAAACTGCTGAGGCATAAAGTATTTTACAGGATCAGAATCATGAATCTCTTTGGCTTTGGCAATAGCACCCTTCATCCCTAAAGGACCAGGTGTCAGGATCAGATCAGCTCCTAAGGCTTTGAGCAAGGCACGACGTTCCAAACTCATGGTCTCAGGCATGGTTAAAAGAAGTTTATAGCCCTTAACCGCCGATACAAATGCCAGCGCTATACCTGTATTACCTGAAGTTGGCTCGATGATCACTGTGTCAGGTTTGATCTTGCCGGCCTTTTCTGCGGCACGGATCATATTAAACCCAATACGGTCCTTAACGGAATGTAAGGGGTTAAAGAATTCCAGTTTTGCCACGACGGTCGCGACGCTATCTTTGGTGACCTTATTTAACCTTACCAACGGTGTGTTGCCGATCAGGTCTGTAATATCATTTGCTATTTTTGCCATCGAACTCCTCCGTTTTTTTATGGATTCCCGCTTTCGCGGGAATGACATATTTTTTTATTAGTGAATGACATAGGTATTTTCTTAAATCCCTGCTCCATCGATCAATATATCTGATACATTTTCTATAGTTTTTTGTTCATTTTCTCCATCAACAGTCACATGGATCTTGGAATTTTCTCCAGCACCTAATAGCAAAAGTTCCAGGATCGAAGACGCATCGGCGATCTGTCCATCCTTTGTAAATATAACCTTTGTATTAGTATCTTTGTTAACTTTGACTATTTGGGCCGCAACCCTTAAATGTAATCCGTGTGGGGCTTTGATTTCAATTTCTTTATATATCATGTCAGTGTCCTTTGAATTACGGTTTGTTGTTTAGAGATCCTTCGCTGCGCTCAGGATGACGAAGGTGTTTTTTAAATCTCGTACTCACAAAACGTGATATCCTTCGGACACACAAATATGCTTTCTCCTTTTTTAAGCTGTAATTGAGAAAACTCCTGTTGGGATAACTCCACATGTAATTCATTCCCAGTGTCTGAATCTAAGTCAACCTTCACCGACGAACCGGCAAGATTTATATATTTTACCGTTGCCTTGATCGCATTGTCACCTTGGGAAACGCGGGCGATATTGAATTGATGCGGCCGTATATACAAATTGGCTGATTTAACGTTCGTTTTGGCCCCTTGGGCCACATTGGTCGGGGCATTGCCCAAATATAATTTCCCGTCAATGACACGGCCCTGGAATATATTCACATTACCTAAAAAATTCAAAACAAATACACTGGCCGGCTTATGGTAAACCTCCTGAGGTGTGCCGATCTGTTCCACCTTGCCTTTATTCATCACCACAATACGGTCTGCGACTTCAAGCGCTTCTTCCTGATCATGGGTCACAAACAATGACGTTATGTGCAGATCATCGTGAAAACGTCTTAGCCATTGCCGTAATTCTTTGCGCACCTGGGCATCCAGGGAACCAAAGGGCTCATCAAGCAAAAGCACCTTGGGCTCGATCGCCAAGGCCCTGGCCAAGGCGATACGCTGACGCTGTCCGCCAGAAAGCTGGGATGGATAACGCTCTCCTACCCAATCTAATTGGACTAAATGAAGCAGGTCTTTGACCTTGGATTTGATCTTTTCGTCAGATAAACGTACTTTGCGAGGTTGAACACGTAAACCAAATGCAATATTGTCAAATACTGTCATATGCCTAAAAAGCGCATAATGCTGAAATACAAAGCCAACATTACGGTCCTTGGTTTTTTTATCACGCGCATCTTCCCCATGAAAAAGGATCTCTCCGGAATCAGCATTTTCCAAACCGGCAATGATACGTAAAAGCGTTGTTTTCCCTGAACCTGAAGGGCCTAATAAAGCAATAAGCTCGCCTGTTTCTACTTTTAGGCTTACATCATCAAGAGCTTTAAAAGTGTCGAATGTTTTAACTATATTTTTAACTTCGATGCTCATATTTACCTTGTATGGATTCCCGCTTTCGCGGGAATGACATTAAATTATAGTAAGAATGACATTAAATTATAGTAAGAATGACATTAAATTATAGTAAGAATGACATTA
>CAZASA010000049.1:0-13629 GCA_964487685.1 uncultured Planctomycetales bacterium | reverse complement strand
TAAGAATGACATTAAATTATAGTAAGAATGACATTAAATTATAGTAAGAATGACAATTATATTTTATTTTTACGTACAGCGTTTAATTCTGCCCTAAAACGATACTCCACTAATGATTTGATCACGAGAGTAAACAATGCCAAGAATGCTAATAAAGACGCAGCGGCAAAAGCGGCGGTAAAATTATAATCGTTATACAAAATTTCGATCTGCAACGGCAAGGTGTTGGTCAAACCCCTGATATGGCCAGAGACCACTGATACTGCCCCAAATTCTCCCATGGCACGGGCATTGCACAAAATTACGCCATATAACAAACCCCATTTAATATTAGGTAACGTCACATACCAAAATGTCTTCCAGCCGCTAGCACCTAAGGTCAACGCTGCTTCTTCCTCATCATTGCCTTGCGATTTCATGACCGGGATCAATTCACGCGCTACCATAGGAAAAGTGACAAAGATCGTTGCTAAAATGATGGCGGGAGGTGCAAATATGATCCTCCAGCCATGTTCCCTAAGCCATGGGCCAAAGATCCCTTGCAAACCAAAAAGCAATACAAAGATCAAACCCGAGATCACCGGTGACACTGACAGCGGAACATCAATCAAGGTTAATAAGATATTTTTACCTCTAAAATCAAACTTCGCGATCGCCCATGATGCCGCAACACCGAATACCAAATTTAATGGCACTGCGATCAAAGCAGTGATCACGGTCAATTTGATGGCCGCAATGGTATCAACATCAGCCAATGAATTAAAGTAATAGCCGATCCCTTTTTGCAAAGCTGTGGCAAATACAATAAACAAGGGCAAAAAAATAAAAAGGACCAAATATATCAGAGCAATGCCGATCAATGATCGTCGAACGATGGGAGATTCTGTGCGTGCATATGACATAATATTCCCTGTTACTTTGTTTGATATTAATTTAGCCCTATTCGCCTGGAGGCCCACCACTGGGCCAGGTTCGTCAGCGCAAGCAAGATAAATGAAACGATCAACATGACCAAGGCAATGGCTGTTGCCCCGCTGTAATCAAATTGTTCCAATTTTGTGATAATAAGCAATGGGGCTATTTCAGTCTTACCGGGCATGTTGCCGGCAATAAAAACAACCGAACCATATTCCCCAATAGTCCGTGCAAAGGCCAGACTAAAACCTGTTATCAGTGAAGGTAAAACAGCCGGAAAAATAATACGACGAAATATTTGAAAACGCCCGGCCCCTAGACTTGCCGCCGCATCTTCGATCTCCGCGTCAATTTCCTGCAATACCGGTTCAACCGTTCGGACAATAAATGGTAAACCAATAAAGATCAACGCTAAGACCACCCCTGTCCAGCTATAGGCCGATTGAATGCCAAGTTTATATAAGTATTGCCCTAATAAACCATTTTGGGTATACAGGGTAGTCAGCGCAATACCAGCCACGGCTGTTGGCAAAGCAAATGGAAAATCAATGAGAGCATCCACGATCTTTTTGCCTGGAAAATTATAACGTGCCAAGACCCAGGCGATCAGGAATCCAAAAAAAATATTGATGAATGAGGCGATAAAAGCCGCCCCGAAACTCAGGCGATAAGCGGCCAGAGTTCTCGGGGCGGTCACAATGCTCCAAAATTGTGAAAAACTGATCGTCGAGGTCTTGATAAAGAGCATGGACAACGGAATGAGCACAATAAGGCTCAAATAAAGCACCGTGTAGCCTAATGCCAGATGAAAACCAGGGATCGTAGTTTTTTGTTTAAGTAAAAACATTATATCCTTAGACTCTTTAAGATCCTTCGCTTGATGGCTCAGGATGACTCAGACGTTACGTCTTCGTCAATTTACTGTATAGATCTGGTCAAATGTTCCGCCATCGGCGAAGTGTTTCTTTTGGGCTGTTTTCCAGCCGCCGAATGTATCGATCGTAAAAAGATTGACCGGTTTGAACTTATCCGCGTATTTTTGAGCAATTTGCTGGTTACGCGGGCGGTAATAATTCCGGGCAATAATGTCCTGACCTTCATCGCTATAAAGGTATTTCAGGTATGCTTCGGCGACTTTATTGGTGCCATGACGGTCAGCATCACGCTCGACAACAGCAACAGGCGGCTCCGCTAAAATACTGATGGATGGGATCACGATCTCAAACTTATCCGGTCCTAATTCGTTGACAGCCAGGTAAGCCTCGTTTTCCCAGGCGATCAACACATCCCCAATGCCCCGCTCAACAAAGGTAGTGGTTGATCCACGGGCACCTGAATCCAATACAGGTACATTTTTATAAATGGCACCGACAAATTCTTTGATCTTAGATTCATCGCCATTGAACTTCTTTGACGCATAGCCCCACGCGGCTAAATAATTCCAACGGGCACCGCCAGAAGTTTTGGGATTTGGTGTTATAACCGATATGCCTGGTTTAGCCAGATCATCCCAATCCTGAATGTTCTTAGGATTGCCTTTACGTACTAATAAAACAATGGTGGATGTGTAAGGAGTGCTGTTATCCGGTAAAAGTTTTTGCCAATTTTTAGGCAATAGAGCAGATTTTTCAGCAATGGAATCAATATCATAAGCTAATCCCAAGGTCACCACATCTGCATCCAAACCATCAATGACAGCACGGGCTTGCTTCCCGCTGCCGCCATGTGATTGATTAATGGTAACATCATCACCTGTTTTAGTTTTCCAATAAGCAGCAAATGCCTTATTGTAATCACTATATAATTCACGGGTTGGGTCATAAGAAACATTGAGCAAGGTGATCTGCCTTGCCCATGCCCCGCTAACCAGACTTAAAGTGAATATCGTTGCAATAATGGTGATAATATAATTTTTTATTTTCATTTTGTCCTTTTCCAGCTTTCTATGGATTTTATATTCTAATTAATTATAGGTTTAAATGCAAATTACTCTTATTTAAAAACTTAACTGGGCAAGACCGGTAAACAGGTTTTCAGTCTTACGGTCGTCAGTACTATCTCCATTTGGAGCCCCGCGCCTATATTTGGTTTGCTCAAAATCAGCCGCCAATTTAATATTCCTGTTTAAATACCAATTGATCCCGGTGCCCCAGGTGTTTTCTTTTGATATGGAAGAATTTAAGTTAGAAAAATTCTCTGTAAAGATCGAACTATCTAATTTTAATTCCCCTACACGGCTGACCCATTCAAAAGCGCCCCAATGGCCTGTTGATAAGTCAAAATCATGCCTTGGTGTCACACCATTATAAGAAGCATCTTCACCGGTTAAAACATAACTACTGGTGATCTCCCAAGCCCTATTAGTTGGCTTATCCCTAAACACAGAACCATTGGCCGAAGGCTTATATTCCAATTCTTCTTGGGAATTAACTTTTTCAGCCAAAATGCCCAACGATTTATAGTAATAATAAGCTTGTGGAGAAGTGCGTATCTGCGGACCTGCAACAGATACATTGGTGTTATAAAAAAAGACTGGCGCCTGACCCGGCGAAACATAGACAGGCAGGTCTGATCCTTTTTCTTTTCCATAACTGACTGCATAACCAACACCCAATCCTTTTAACTGTTCAATATTGGTATCTTTAAATGGTTTAACAAAGATCCGGCCTGTTCCACTTTTACTGTTATTATCGCCGCCTGTATTATAACCTCCATACCCATTTTCCTTGTCAGCAGCGCCGCCGAAAATACCTGCTTGATAATTTACGATATCATCAAACAAACTACCGCTTATCTGTGCTCCCACATCACGCTGAGGCGAAAGATTCCCTGTTAAACCTAATTCTGTAAATGCGGTGTAACGGGTATCTTGTAAATTCTCCAGATCAAACGGTGTTTTAAACTTTCCAACCTTGATCGTTGCTTGAGGAAAATATTTCCAATCAAGCCAGGCATCCTGAAGAGCCACCGCATAGGCGCTTGGTGTTGAAGCAATGGCCCCGCTGCTTACACCATAGGTATTAGGATACCCGAATTCAGGCTGAACAAAATAATCAAAATCACGGGCCACTGTCCCTTGAATGATAAGCCTGACCCTTCTTGGTATAATACTACTGGCATACCCTAATACGCCTTTCTTATTATCAGCAAATTCACGGGCCACGATTTGCGTATATCCCCCCAGTTTAAGGCTATAGTTATTATCAGGTGACTTAATAGAGAAGCCATCCTTGCTATTAGCTGTGATAATAGGCGTTGTACTTGCCTGGACTTTAGTATCTTCCTTATTATTCTCAATCTGGCGTTTTAGAATAGCCACTTGCTGTTCCAGATCATCCAAGCGTTGTTCTAAACTTTCGGTGTTATTAGCGGTATCGGCCCATAATGGTTTTGACGCAAAGCTGCTCAATAGAAGTAAAACAACCGGAATTACTTTTACAATGCTTTTCATAGTTTTCCTTTCTTTATCCATAATACCTATAGATTTAGTAGATTAGTAGATTAAAAAAAATTAGATCACATAATTCAATACATTTTGGCCGCTACAAGCACGCTCAATAACATCTGATAGGCTTGTCTTATCTAGAATGTTTGACATAGCATCTATAACCTCCTTCATGACCATTTTGATCTCATTAGTTTCTTTGGTTTCATCCTTAAAGTATATGTCAGAAAAAGATCCTTCTAAAGAACGGATTATATCACCGACGCTAATATCTTGCGGGTCTTTGGCAATGACATATCCCCCACCTTTTCCCTTTTTACTATTTAAGATCCCGGTCTTTTTTAATTCCAATAATATTGCTTCCAAAAATTTCTTAGGGATATGACCTTCACGAGCCAGATCTGTGATTAAAATAGGCCCTGTATCATAGCTCTTCGCTAATAATATTGCGGCCTGAAGTCCGTAAATTGTTTTTTTCGAAATCATTATATCTCCATAAAATCTATAGGAAGTATATACTATATTTTTGGTGTGTCAAGAAATTTTTAATTTTTCAATTATTTTAGTACTGCCTGAAGGCATAGGATATTTTGAAAAATCTTTGTAAGACACCCATCGATGTGTTGAATCAAGCTTGGGCTCTTTATCGACGGCACACTCGAACACCGATAAATTAACCCTAAACTCCGTATAAAAATGTTTGACATCAAATAAATGACGCGATGCTTTAACCGTTACATCTAATTCTTCATTTATTTCACGCACTAAAGCTTCTTTTTTCGACTCCCCTGCCTCTACTTTACCTCCGGGGAATTCCCACATATCAGCCAAAAGGCCTTTAGCAGGCCTTTGTTGAATATAATATTTATTCCCGTCTCTGATGATCGCTATAACAGCATGTATATTTTTAATGATTTTCTTTTTGGTTGCCGGAATGATCTCCTGTCGACTTAGCTTGAATGCTTTACAATATACTCTTACCGGACATAAAATGCAAATGGGTTCCCTGGAACGGCATACCAGGGCGCCTAATTCCATCAAAGCCTGGTTAAAATCACCAACATCTTTACTGGGCAGTACCTTTAATAAAAATTCTTTGATCTTCTGATCTTGTTTAATATCCGCAAGGCCCGGCAGGGCCAGTAATCTCATGACAACACGCCGGACATTGGCATCAATGATCGTCAAAGGGATATCGTAGGCGATACTCAACACTGAACCTGTAGTATATGGCCCGAAACCAGGTAATGAGCGGATAAGTTCAGGATCCTTGGGGATAAGGCCTAGATGCTCGTTTATAATCCGGTAGGCTGCCTTATGCAGATTTCTTGCACGATTATAATATCCTAGCCCCTGCCATTGTTTTAAAACATTTTGTATTGGTGCTTGGGCCAAGTCATGGATGGTTGGAAAGGTTTTGATCCAGCGCTCATAATAGGCGATCACTGTATTGACAGTGGTTTGCTGAAGCATGATCTCAGAGATCCAGATTTTATAAGGATCTTTGGTGCGGCGCCAAGGCAGGTCACGCTTATTCTTGTCATACCATTGGGTAAGGTCTGAGGAGAAAGTTTTAAAATGGATTCCCGCTTTCGCGGGAATGACAGTATGTTTGTTACCCCTGTATTCATCGGACGGATACGTATGTTTATTAGGCATCATTGATGAGGTCAATAAAAAGGTTGGGGATCTGTTGATGTTGGCCGATGGGTTTGGTCAGGGAGAATTTAACTTTAGGATATTTCTTTTTGGCTAAACCCACAATAGCGGGAATATCAGTGTCCACATGACGGCCTGCATTTAAGAAATTCAATGTCACCATAACTTGATCAGCCCCCTGGGCGACGCATTTATCAATACCATCGGGGATGCCGGGAGATTCGATCTCCAAAAAAGCAAACTCAATGATATGGTCCTGCAATCGTTGACGCAAACTATTAACCAAGGATGCGATCTCATCTTTAGTTTTAGGCGATCGGCTGCCATGGCTTACCAGAAGGACGGCTTTCATTTAAGGATTATTTTCAATGGGTTGGTGGAACGTTTGACAAAAACCTTGGTACCGAAAGAAAAAGGTAAACAAACATGGGATCCGTCCACAAAAACCACCCCATCACGCATCAGGGATGTCATGGTGATCTTTTGGGTAGGTTTAAGGACGCCTCCTTTGAGATAATAGCGTATATTATTGCCTCGATACAGCTCGCGGGGCATATATTGGAAGCTTTTATTTTCTTGAGGCAATACCTTGCCGCCGGCGGAATGAAGACCTCCGGAAGAGCCCGCGGCGGTGGCGATCCACACGCCGGAAGAGCGCTGCTCTTCACGGGTGCGTCCGACGGTAATGAAATACCGGCTCATCGCACCAGGATTATTGTGGCAGATCAACAGGTCGTTGAGTACATTCATGGATTGGGTGCCGTCACTGAATGATATTTTTAAACGACTGAATTTTCCCACCTTGGCTTTGCCGGCGATGATCTTATCCAATAAAACCTCAAAATTCTTGGGGTTTCCCGAACAAAAACGGCCAACACTCCAGCTTGGGTCAGAATTTACCCCAAAGACCTTTTGGTCTTTGACTTGCCGGCAGGCTTCCAGGAAGGTGCCGTCTCCCCCGACGGTAATAATAAGGTCATAGCGGCTGAAATCCAAGGCGGAACCGCGGCAGGCTTTGGTGAATTTTAGTTTACGGTTCTTTAAAACTGCTTCCACATAGGACAAGCTCCAAAAATGATTGTCATGGGTACGACGGAATCGCTTGATCTCCTCCGAATTCAATAAACCTTCCAATTGGGCCAAGCGTTTGCGATCGCTTAAAAAATACCCGGCGTAGGTGCTGTTTTTGTAAAATAAAAGTATGTTCATATTTTGATAAACCTTACCTTTGAACTGATCTCCTTAAATGTCGGAAAAATAGCATCTGCACCGGTTAAATAGGAGGACGGCAGGGATGTTTCAAGGGCTAGACATAAGAGTCCCGCCGCCTTGGCTGAACGGATGCCAAAAGGCGCGTTTTCAAGGACGATGGCATCCTTTGGTTTAATTTTAAGTTTAGCCAGGGCCTTTAAATAAGGCTCCGGATGCGGTTTGCCGTTTTGAACATCTGTACCGCAAATGGTAACATCAAAACAATCCCATAATTCTTGAGGGAGCAATTTTTGCGCTTCATGACGGGAAGTCCCTGTAACCAGAGCCAGTTTAAAACCTTCGGCATGGGCCTTCTTAATAAAATTCCGGCTACCCGCAATAAATTTACGTTTGAATATCTGTTTAAATAATTTTTCTTTCTCTAACAAAAGTTTTTTGGCGATCAATTCAGTAAAGGGCTTGCCCTTTTCGGTGAACAATTCACGCACACTGTCGATCCCTTTTTGGCCTTCACGTTTGTAAATGTCCTCATGGCTCGCCTTGATCCCATTAAAGCCAAAAATTGACTTCCAGGCACGAAAATGATACGGCATGGTGTCTGTAATGACACCATCCATATCAAAAATTAACGCTGATATTCGGAATTCCATACGGATCAATGCTGGGCTTGCTGTTCCTGCTGAAGCTGGCGTTGCATCTCAGCAAGGTCTTTTTGCTGATTATATACCATGTTACTCATATTCTTATTTCGTTCAGCAACTGCTTTTGCTTCGGCCTTATCTTCAGCTTCCTGATCTTTTTTCCTTTGGGCTATTTTTCGCTCCAGGTCCCTCTTTTCACGGGCACGTTCCTTATTCTTAAGCGCCAGGGCTTTGGCATCAGCTTTTTCTTTAGCTAATGCCGCGGCTACATTATTTTCATAATGTGTCAAAAATGACTTACGTTCAGTATAATTTGAATTCTTCCAATCTTTACTATATTCTTTCAAAAATGAAAAACGCAAAAAGAAAGGAGCATGGGTCAAATCAGGGCCAAATTCGTTCTTTAATTTGGAGTCATCATTCCTGGCACAAGCAAAAGTGGCCAGCATCAGGAATATGACCAGAAAGTTCAAGAAGGACTTAACCATAGGTATTTTTCCATTCTTCCCATCCGCCGTCAATGCTAAAAACCTGCTTAAAACCATGGTTCGCGAAATAAAGAGCGGCCTGCTGGGAAGAGAAACCATGATAACAATAACAGATCAAGGGCGTTTCTTTGTCTGTTTCAAGGACGAAATTCTTGATGTTCTCATCATTAACGGATTTAGCGTGGATCATGTGACCATTGGCAAATGAATCCGCGTCCCTGATATCGACAATGTTCACACTGCCAGATTCAATGATCTCATGCGCTTTTTGGACGCTTATCCGCGTAAAATTTTCCATAAGTAAATTGGATCCCCGATTAAAACATTCGGGGATGACATTCGGGCTTATGAGTTACGTTCCGTAACTCATGCCCTCATGTCAATTATAGCATATTAGAATTGGCAAGGCAGGAAAATACGAAAAGTTGAACCAGCACCGCAAGTGCTTTCTACCTCAATTTTCCCCTGGTGAGAGGACACTATCTGACGGACAATGGCCAAGCCTAAACCAGTGCCGCCTGCTTCTCTTGAGCGCGCGCGATCAACCCTGTAAAAACGCTCAAATACGCGTGATAAATGTTCAGCCGGAATACCGACGCCATTGTCTTTGACCTCAACGCATATATAATGATTTTCAACGAAAGCTTTAAAACTGATCTTTCCGCCCTGAGGTGTAAATTTGACCGCGTTATCCAATAAATTGACAAAGACTTGTTCGATCCTTTGGCGGTCCACCAATACCTTGGGCAAGTCCTCGGGGAGATCCACTATGACCTGGTGGCCCTTGTCATCGATGATCTTTTTCTGCAAGGCAATCACCGATTGGATGATCCTGGCCAATGGCTCGATCGTGAAATTCATCTTAACTTCTTTTGATTCGATTGAAGAGAGGATCAAAAGATCATTGACAAGATTTTCCAGGCGCTGTGTCTGCTTATCAATGATATCCAGGAATCGGCTGACCGCGGCAGGGTCATCTTTCGCGGAACCCTTGAGGGTCTCCACAAAACCTTTGATGGCTGTTAAGGGGGTCTTTAATTCATGAGACACATTGGCCACAAATTCAGCCCTGACCTTCTCTAATTTCTTTAATTCAGTAATATCGTGAAAAACAACGATCAAACTTAATAACTTGCCTTCTTTATCCACGACAGGCGAGATCTGCATGATAAAAAATGATTCTTCCGGGCCTATAATGTTGACTTCTTTTCGAACGGCTTTTTTATAGGCCAGGGCCTCCTTGATCGAATCATTGATCTCCTGGTTCCAGATCACTTCCCAATACAACTTGCCCTGAGTTTCCTTGGAGCGTAATTCCAATAATTGGCAAAAATTGGGACTGGCATGCTTGATCCTGCCTTTAGCATCGATAAGAATGACCCCTTCCACCATGCCGGAAAGCATGGCCTCAAAATTATCACGGTCTATCGAAGAGACCTTGAGTTGTTGGATGAAATCATGACGGGCATTATCGTTAGTATGACGGATCTGGGAAATACGGCGGAGATAGAAATGACGGGAGAATAAAAAAACCAGGACAGCAACAATAAAAACTATCAGGACCAAAATTTGCCACATTATTCAACATCCTTGAAACGGTAACCAACGCCCCTTACAGTTTCAACGTACCCTTCAGCCTTCCCAAGCTTCTTGCGTAAACCGCGCACATGCACATCCACGGCACGGTCAATGATGAATTTACCTTCCTTCCAGACATTATCCAGTATCTGTTCACGCGACCAGACCCTGCCCGGAGAACGGGACAAAAATTCCACGATATCAAATTCAATGGATGTCAATTTCACCTCATGGGATTTGTAAGTGATCTTATGTTTCAAAAGATCAATACTAAAATCCCCAAAACTGCGCAGATTATCCGTCGAAGCTGCGGCTGATTGCAGTTCCGAAGTCCGGCGCGTAATGGCCTTGATCCGGGCAACCAGGACCTTGGGACTAAATGGCTTGGGGATATAATCATCCGCGCCCATCTGAAGGCCAACAACGACGTCCGCTTCCTCGCTTTTGGCGGTAAGCATGACAATGGGGATCTGTTTGGTGTCAGGATCGTTTTTCAATGACCGGCAAAGCTCTATCCCGTCAACTTCCGGAAGCATCAAATCCAGGATAATGATCTCAGGCTTTCGTTTATGGACAAACTCAAGCACATGTTTGCCGTCATATAAACAGGCAAGGTCATAACCTTCGCGTTCAAGATTATACACGATCAACTCGCTGATATCGCGGTCGTCTTCTACTACAAGGATCTTCTTTTTGGCCATATTACAATTTTATAAAAATTATATTAGTTTAGTATGAGGAATTTGTTAATTTTAGATTAAGAAATTTTGGACTTAGTTTTCCGGGATTTCTTTAATTTTGGCCAATTTTCCTCAGCCGTGATGATGCCCGGGCAACAGGAGCTTTTACAGTAACATGGATGGTCTTCCTCATCATCCAAGTCATATCCATAATTGTAAAAAAGCTCTTCATTTTCCCGGATATCACGCAAAGCAATGACCCAAATATGCCCCCTGATGACATCGACTTCACAATTAGGCTTACAGGAATGATTGATGTATTTAGCCATATTATAGCTCACATGCCCGTCAATATCATATTTTTTATTCAACACAAATAGATATACCGCCCCTGTTTGTTTGTGCTTTTTGGCGTATTCGACCAGTTTTGGCCCCCGCCGCTCAGCTTCAGCTTTCGTGATCTTTTCGCCGACATATTCGATGATACGGGTATTTTTCAGGATCTTAGTCCTGGCAAAAATGCCAAAACCATGGATGGATGACTTTTTCTTATAAATATAATTAGTGGCTGGCATAATTATTCAGGACTTTGAGCAACGGAGTAATTTCATCAGCCGTATTGTAAATATGCGGGGATGCTCGTAATTTATTCTTCCATAATGCCAGGTAAAAACCTTTATTTTGTAAAACTTCCAATAGCCGAACGTTTTGCGCCGGGTCTTTATGGGAGAAGACAACAATATTGGTCCTCTCCTTTTTCTGGCGGGGACTGATAAGCGCATAGGACTTATCATCAAGACCTTCAACTAATTGGTCTACCAATGCCTTATTGTGCTTTTCAACCTGATCAAGCCCTAATGATAGCAAATATTCGATCGAAGCTGTCCAAGGCACATAATTAAAGAAATTAGCTGTCCCAAAAACATCGTAACGCCTGGCCGTATGGTCATCTTTAAGATCAATGGGGCCTTCGGTCTTTAAACTAGTCTCATCCATAAGGCTGATCCAGTAGTTTTGGGGATAATTCAGTCTTTCCCTGACTTCTTTCCTGATCCAGCAAAAACCCGTGCCATAAGGTCCCAAGAGCCATTTGTATCCGGCACCAACCACCGCATCCAGCTCCCATTGGGACAGGTCGATGGCAAAGGCCCCTGCGGCCTGACTTAAGTTTAAAACACAAAGGATGCCATGTGAACGGCATAATTTTCCGATGGAAACAATATCCAATTTATAACCACTGAAACTATGGACCAACGGAAGACATACCAATCTTGTTCTTTTATTAAATGCCCCTTCAAGCTCTAAGCAGGTAAATAATTGGTCTTTGGCTTTTAGCTGATGGACAATCACCCCCTTTTGCCTTAATGATAACCAGGGCAGAATGTCTGTCGGAAAATCATTCTGTAAAAGGATGATCTCATCCCCTGCTTTGAATTCAAGCCCATTGGCCAACAGATGCAGGCCATAGGTGGCGCTATTGCCTAATATCACATCATGAAGATCAACATGGAGCAAACTAGCGATAAATCCTTTTAATTTTAAAGGAACCTGTTGGAATTTTGGAATGGTCAGCAAATGCGGTGACATTTTCCATTCAACAGCTTCTTCTAAAGCTTCCTTGGCTTTTTTGGGCAAAGGACCTTCACTGGCCACATTAAGCCAGGTGTGGCCTGATTTAATAGCAAAATCTTTTGTGTAGGATTTCATAAGAGTGAGGATCTAGAGAGATGGGCGGATACTTTTATAGAATTCTTTATCTTTCGGGTGGGTCAATAAGGCGACAACTTCATCAGGCTTGACCCAACGCGCTTCCGGATGGTTGATATCTTGGGGTTTTAAGGCTTTTTGGCTGGTTTTAAATAAAAAGAAAAGCAGAACCTTCCATTCACTTTTATCTTCATCAGTTCTCAAACCGATCTTATACCGGCCATAAGCGCCCAAGGTACGTTGAAATTTAAGTTCAGTGATCCCTGATTCTTCCCTTATCTCCCGAACAGCAGATTCAAGCGGATCTTCTCCTGGGTCAACATGACCTTTGGGCAAGGACCAGGAATTTGAGCGTTGATTGACCACCAGGACCATTCCCTCCTGGTTTAGGACAACCCCGCCGGCGGAAACTGTGACTTTATTTGGAAGCATCAGTGTCCTTTACGCCGTAAAAGTTCTTTCCCATTTCGATACGTTCCAATCCTTTTTTGACACGGTATATATTAGTGTCCCTTAAGGAATAAACACACCCACAATACTCTTGTTGATAAAATTCTTCACGCTTGGAGATCTCATACATGCGGGCAGAACCGCCTTTTTTTCGCCAATTATAGGTCCAGTAAACCATATCCTTATAGCGCGACGCGGCATTCACTCCACATTTATTGATCTGCTCCATATCTTTCCAGCGGGATATGCCCAATGACGAAACAATGATCTTAAAACCATGCTCATGCGCATACAAAGCTGTTCTTTCAAAGCGCATGTCAAAACAGGCGGTGCAGCGCTTGCCCTTTTCTGGCTCAAATTCCAATCCCTTAACACGCGCAAACCAGTTGGTCGTATCATAATCAGCGTCGACAAATGGAATGTTCATCTTTTTGGCAAATTTGATATTTTCTTCCTTGCGGATCTCATATTCTTTACGGGGATGGATGTTAGGATTATAAAAAAAGATCGTAAAATTTATCCCGGAAGCATTCAACGCTTCCATCAATTCCCCCGAACAAGGCGCACAGCAGGAATGCAGGAGCAATTTATCCGCACTGCGGGGTAATTGTAATTTTGTACGGTTTACTTTTTGGGTCATCAATGAAAATCCTTAAAAAAAAAGACCTGGTTTTTCAACCAGGCCTGGGAATTGCTTGGATTCTAAGCAGCTTTAGTAACATTCACGGCTTGCTCGCCCTTGGGGCCTTGTTGAATATCAAATTCAACTTCCTGACCCTCTTCCAGGGTTCTGTAGCCATCTGATTTGATCGCGGTGTGATGAACGAAAACATCTTTACCATTTTCCGGGGTGA
>CAZASA010000048.1:0-16201 GCA_964487685.1 uncultured Planctomycetales bacterium | reverse complement strand
TGCCTTGCGCAAATCCCAGGTGGGTTCCGGCGATCGCAGTGAAAAGATCCGCACTTACAATTTCCCTGACCGCCGCGTGACAGACCATCGCATCGGCTTTACCAGTCATCAATTGGAGAGTATTTTAAACGGGGACATGGATGAACTCACGAATGCCCTGATGGCCGCCGAAAAAGACCTCAAAGAGGAGGCGAATTCGTAGAGGCGGACCTTGTGTCCGCCCGATAAACGAGCTTGGAGACCAAGCTCGGCCCCTACGATAGTTTTAAATGTCCGAAGAAGAAATTATCCTTACCTCTATTTTACAATGCCGCCCCATTGATCTTGTCCTCAACAAACCCGTTTTAACTCCCAGCCAACAAAAACAATTTGAAGAATATAAATTCCGCCGGCAAGCAGGGGAGCCTTTGCAGTATATTTTAGGTACGTGCAATTTTATGGGTTTGGAATTAGCGGTCAATCCATCTGTATTGGTCCCTCGACCTGAAACAGAACAACTGGTTGAGCAGGCGATAAAGAGTCTTAATTCCCCCTCTTTTGTTCAAAGAGGGGATAGGGGAGTTTTTAATATACTCGACATTGGCACAGGCTCCGGTAATATTGCGATCGCCTTAGCCAAATTTGTTCCTGGATCCCATATTGTCAGCGTTGATATTTCTCCCCAGGCGCTTGAGCTTGCCCGTACCAATGCTAACAAACATAAAGTAGAGAACCAGATACAATTTGTCCAAGATGACATTCTTGTAGTCAATCGAAGTCCATGGGCCTCTGATTGTAATAAAGGATTATTTGATCTGATCATCTCAAATCCACCCTATATCCCAAGCGACCAGTTGAAAAACCTGCCGTTGGATGTCCAGCAAGAGCCTTCTTTAGCTTTGGACGGGGGCAAGGATGGTTTGAATTTTTACAGGATTGTTATAAAATATACTCCTCCCTTGCTAAGAACAGGCGCATGTCTTATGATGGAGTTTGGCGACGGACAGGCAGATGCCATTAAAAAGCTCTTCGAAGACCAGAGGGCTTTTTCAAATTTAGAGATCATCCAGGATCTGGCTGGACGAGATAGAATTATTAAAGCTTTTCTATAGAAAGGTATTCATGGAAAAATTCATTATTGAAGGCGGCAAACCCCTTAAGGGCGAGATCAGGGTCAGCGGTTCCAAAAATGCGACCTTGCCGATACTGGCCGCAACTTTGTTGACTGACGGCGTATGTGAGATCCGTAATATCCCCAAATTGCGCGATACCCTGACGATGTGCAAATTACTTCGTTCCTTAGGCAAGACCGTCGAGGTCAGCGCCAATAAAGTGGTCATTTCCGGCAGTGTCAACAATCATGTGGCGGACTATAAATTAGTTTCGACCATGCGGGGCTCATTTTGCGTCCTGGGGCCATTGCTGGCTAAATTGGGCAAGGCCAAGGTCTCAATGCCCGGCGGATGCGTTATCGGTGTTCGTCCCATAGACCTGCATATGAAAGGTATTATAGCCTTGGGGGTCAAGGCGGATTTCGACGGCGGTTATGTCTTGGCAAGCGCCAATAAGCTAAAGGGAGCACAAATGTATTTAGGCGGGACATTCGGATCGTCGGTGTTGGCCACGGCCAATGTGATGATGGCAGCTGCATTAGCTTATGGAGAAACTATTATTGAATCCGCGGCTTGTGAACCTGAGATCGAGGATCTGGGTAATTTCTTAAGCGGCATGGGTGCCAAGATCGAAGGGCATGGTACACCCCGAATTGTCATTAATGGGGTGCGTAAATTAAACGGGATCAGTTATAAAATGGGTTCAGACCGCATTGAAGCCGGGACATTTTTACTTCTAGCGGCGGCCGCGAAAAGCGATATATTAGTCAAAGACGCCCAATACAACCATTTATTAGCGCTGACCGATAAATTACAATCGATAGGTGTAGATGTACAAAAAGACGGGGCAGACATACGCGTTAAATGTAAAAAAACATTACGTCCGGCTAATATTGTCACCCATCCGCATCCGGGATTTCCAACTGACCTTCAAGCCCAGTACATGGCCTTGATGGCCATAACACCCGGAGTCAGCATTATCACTGACCGGGTTTTTCCTGACCGTTTTATGCACATCGCGGAGCTTAACCGTATGGGTGCCCAGATCCGCAGGGATGCTGGTATTGCCATTGTCGAGGGGATCAAACATTTATATGGAGCACCTGTCATGGCCTCAGATTTGCGCGCTTCGGCAGCTCTTGTCATTGCGGGCTTGGTTGCTCACGGTAAAACAGAGATCTACCGCATTTACCATCTCGACCGCGGTTACGAAGATCTCGACGGAAAACTCACCGGCATAGGCGCTAAAGTTTATAGAGAAAAGGAATGACAATTTTCCCCTCTTTTTTTAAAGAGGGGATAGGGGAGTTTTATGATTTTAATGATCGACAATTACGATTCTTTTACCTATAACCTGGTGCAATATTTTGGTGAGCTCAAGCAGGAAGTCCAGGTCTTTCGTAATGATGCCCTGACAATCGCCAAGATCCGCAAAATGAATCCGGATAAGATCGTCATCTCGCCCGGTCCTGGCCGTCCGGAGGACGCGGGCATATCCATTGAAATCCTTAAGGAGTTAGGGCCCAAGATCCCGGTATTAGGCGTTTGTTTGGGGCATCAGGGCATCGGATATGCTTTTGGCGGCAAGGTGATCAATGCCAAACGCCTGATGCACGGCAAGACATCCATGATCAAGCATGATGGCCAGGGGTTATTTAAAGGTTTGCCTGATCCATTTGAAGCCACCCGGTATCATTCATTAGTCATTGATCCCAAGCATGTCCCGGACTGCTTAACAGTCACAGCCACGACCACCGATGATGGAGAGATCATGGGGGTTCAGCATAAGACCTATCCGATCTACGGCGTGCAATTTCATCCGGAATCGATATTGACCAAACAAGGCATGAACATCCTCAGGAATTTTCTTCACTTGTAATGCGCGAATACATTTTACAAATTGAGCAGGGTGAAAACCTCAGCCATGATGAGATCACGGTGGTGATGGAATTGATCATGTCAGGCCAGGCGTCTTTGGAAGACATCAAGAGTTTTTTACTGGCTTTGAATAAAAAGGGCCCGACAGTCGAAGAGATCACAGCCTGTGCCCTGATCATGCGGAAATTTGTGTTACCGGTCAAGACTCATCATGAAGTTATTTTAGATGTCGTTGGAACCGGCGGGGACCATCGGGACACTTTTAACATTTCCACGGTGACGGCCATCGTTGTTGCGGCCTGCGGTGTGGCTGTGGCCAAGCATGGCAATCGACGGGTTTCCAGCCGTTGCGGCAGTGCGGATGTCCTGGAAGCTTTAGGTGTTAATCTTCACATGGAAGAGAGATATTTAAGTGAATGCTTGGATAAGATAGGATTGGCCTTTTTGTTTGCCCAGCGCCTGCATCCGGCCATGAAGAACGTTGCTTTTGCCCGTCAGGAATTGGGCGTTAAGACCATATTTAATATTTTAGGACCTTTGACGAATCCGGCCATGGCGACCCATCAAGTGATGGGGGTTTATAGCCGTGAACTGCTTGAGCCGATGGCCCAGGTATTGAAGAATTTAGGACTTAAGCGTGCTCTGGTCGTGCATGGCAATGACGGACTGGATGAGATCACCACCACGGATAAAACCTTTGTTTGCGAATTAAATGCGGATGATATTATCAGCTATGATATCGATCCTAATGAACTGGGGATCAGGCGTGCCAGTCTGCAAGACTTGGCTGGCGGCGATGCCTCTGCCAATGCCATTTTGGTACGGGGGATCCTTAATGGCGGGGTAGGTGCCCATCGCGATATTGTGGTGCTCAATGCCGCTTATGCGCTTTATACGGCCAGTGCAGTAGAAAATTTGAAGCAAGGCATGCAGATGGCCGAACATGCCATTGATTCTAAACGTGCTTTACAAAAATTAGAAGAATTAAAGGAGTTTAGCAACCGTGTACGTTGATTTTTTAAGAGAGATCATTGAATACAAATTGCTGACCTTGTCTGCCAGGAAAGCTTATTACCAGAATTTGATCAAGAATATGAAACCGACGGGGCAGAAGAGGTATAAGGTCTTTCATAAAGCCATCTCCCGGCCGGGAGAGATCAATTTGATCGCGGAGATCAAAAAAGCTTCACCTTCAGCCGGACTGATCCGAGAGGATTTTAACGCCGTCAAGATCGCCGAGACCTATGTCAAGAATGGTGCCGCCGCCATTTCGGTTCTAACTGAAGATAAGTTTTTTTTAGGAAAATTCGCTTATTTAGCCAAGGTCAGCGAGAACATCAAGCTGCCTGTGCTGATGAAAGATTTTATTATCCATGAATTCCAGATCTATGAGGGGCTTTTTTATGGGGCATCAGCGGTATTGTTGATCGTGGCAATGTTGTCGGATTATCAGTTAAAAGAGCTGATGCAGATTGCTCATCGTTTGGGTTTGGATTGTTTGGTCGAAGTCCATGATGATGTTGAATTAAAGAGGGCCGTCAAAGCCGGTGCCGAGATCATCGGGATCAATAACAGGAATTTGCAGACCCTTAAGGTTGACCTGAACAATTGTTTGAAATTAATACCCAAGGTGCCCAAGGGCATCGTCATTGTGGCCGAAAGCGGCCTTAAAACACATGAGGATATCCAGCGTGTCAAAAATGCCGGAGCCCATGCCGTATTGATCGGTGAAACTTTTATGCGTTCGCCGGATATTGCTTCCAAGATGAAAGAAATCATGCTTGGTTAATAGTCTCCCCTCTTTTTTATAAAGAGGGGGAAGGGGGAGTTAAAATGGTACGCGTTAAAATTTGCGGGATCACCAGTGAGCTTGATGCCCAACGGGCCGCCCGCGCAGGGGCTTGGGCTGTCGGTTTTATCTTTTATAAGAAAAGTCCGCGCTATATTTCGCCTTTTAAGGCCAAAAAGATCATTGAAACATTACCGCCTTTCATTACACCCGTTGGTGTTTTTGTCAATCATAATGCCGGTGCCATGAGGGATATCATCAATCATTGCGGGCTTCGCGCCGTGCAATTGCACGGGGAAGAAGACCATCATTTTGCGCACAGGCTCAAGCGTTACAATGTCAAGATCATCAAGGTCTTTCGCGTGGGGGAGAACTTTGACCCTAAATGTGTCGAGCCTTATAAAGTGGATGCTTTTCTATTCGATACCTATGACCAGTATAATTACGGCGGTACGGGAAAGACATTTGATTGGAATGTGTTAAAGCAGATCAAAACGACCAGTGAAGTGCCGATCATCTTATCCGGAGGGTTAAATACCCAGAATGTGATCGAACCGGTCAATGAACTAAAGCCTTATGCCGTGGATGTTAATAGTGGTGTCGAAGAAGCTCCCGGGAAAAAAGACGCCAAGAAAATGAAGGATTTTATCGACATCGTTACCTACATCAGCGGCGCCAAGGTCAAAGAGCATATCTGATATGTTAACCCTGATTAGTCTCGATCATTTAAAGACCATCGTCCGGTTAAGTGCAGGGGCCATTCGTGATTTTTTGTCCCATGCCAATCCGGATGAATTCACCGGAGAAGCGAAAGACGCGATCAAGGCCTATCAAGCCGATCCTTTGGCGTTTTTAGATGAAAAATTAGTAGCTAATGGCGCTGATAGCATCAAAGCCATAGATCATTTTGTGCGCATAGAGATCCGAGGTCAGACATCAGAGGGGTGTTCGCAAGTGGTGGCCAAGGGCATCTGGGGGCCTCAACGTGATCAAGCTATGGCCAGGATCGCCCAAGAATCCAAAGATTTGGGTTTGAGCTTATTATTAAAATCAGCCGGGTCATCGTCTATTGAGTTTAATGTGGCAGGGGTGGATAAATCCGTACCCATCCGGTTTTTGCAAGGGGCCTTTGAAGATGTGCTTAATGAAATGAATTATCAGCCTGGTAAATTTATCGACAGCCGGCAATCCAAAACAGTGATCGCGGCCGATGGAGACAGCACCATTTATGACGGCCCGCGTGTCGGCTTTTTGCCAACGCTGGCTGAAAGTCCGGCTAAGGATGCTCTTTTGGCCTATTTGAACGCCGGCGGGATATTCATGCTGGTATCCGGTAATGACCTTAACCGATCTTTTAAACGTTTGGTTGATGCCTTGCCCCAAGAAGTTTATGGCAGGGTGTTAGTGGCTGGTAATGGCGGGGCAGACCTGATGTATGTTGCTCCAAGCGGGAATGCCGTGCCTGTTTCCAATTATCGCAAGCAAGCTTTGGTTTTGGCCCAAGATGCATCATACCGTAAGAATTTGGATATTGTTTATATCGGTGATGACGGTTCCAGGGATGGTAATGATTATCCGGCTTTCAAGGCCGTTGGCTTTGATCACTCTGTTTTGGTCGCATCGGAATTCTTAGCTGATTATGATCCTGCTTTGAGGCCCGGATTTATAGGAGGGACCTTGCAAGGGACCCGTAAATACCTGGAAAATTTTTTGTGTGGCCAAATGAGTATCGCGGGCACGGAACAAGAGAAATTAGTTTTACCAAAATTTGATTCCTGGAAAATGTTTAATTCCATTGCAGGTCGTTATGATTTTCTAAACCGTTTATTATCATTAGGACAGGATATCCGCTGGCGCAGGGCATTAAAGCAATTTCTGCCGGATCAAAATGGGCAAACTATTTTGGATATAGCCACCGGCACGGCGGATGTTTTGATCGTCCTGACCCAGCATAACCTGAATATCCATCGCGCCTACGGGGTTGATCCGGCTGTTAAAATGCTTGAGATCGGCCGTAAAAAGATCAAGGCCCTTCATTTGGATGATCACATTATGCTTCAGCAGGGGGATGCTCAGGCGCTGCCTTTTCTTGATGAGAGTTTTGATTGTGTTACCATCGCCTTTGGTATCCGCAATATACCGGATTTGCGTCTAGCCCTTTTGGAAATGTACAGGGTGACAAAGAAGGGCGGGAGAGTACTGATCCTTGAATTTTCCAAACCTGAAAATCCTATCCTCAGCGTAGGCCATTGGTTATATTTGAACATTGTTGTACCTGTCGTTGGATTTATATTTTCAGGGAATTTTAAAGCCTATACTTATTTGAACCAGACCATACAGACTTTTCCCTTTGGAGATCGCTTTTGCAAGATCCTCAAGCAGATGGGATTTGTCGATATCATGCCTCATCCCTTGATGGGAGGGGCTGCCACCATCTATGTCGCCCAAAAATAGCCTTACTACCCTTAAAGACGCCAAAAATTTGATGGCGTCTTTTATTGCGGCTTATAAACCATCCAAATCCATAGAACGTCTTGAGATCAAGATCGAGCCCGTGGACATGCTTTGCTGGCTTTCGCTTCAAAAGGATGATGTCAAGGTTTACGGGGCCAATCAAAGTGATACCGTTAGCATCGCCGGCATCGGGCAGGCCCTATGTGAGACCGACAGGAGTTTAGGGAATTTCAGGAAGGTCTTCAAACAATTACGCAATGCCTTATCATCGAAATATCCTTATTTGCAGTGGTATGGCGGTTTTTGTTTTGATGAACGTCATCGGGATACGGATTGGGAAGAATTTGGCGCCTATCGTTTCGTCATCCCGCGTTTTGAATTAGCGGCCCAAGATGGAAAAATGATCTTTTGTTGTAATTTGGCAGGTCGTGAAAATATCAAAGGTGTTCTCAGGCAATTAAATCAAATTGTCATTCCGACAACTATTACTGTCATTCCCGCGAAAGCGGGAATCCATAATAAAAGATTCCCGATTAAAACATTTGGGAATGACATTGGAACCATTCTTCGACGAAGTGACCAACCTGATCAAGTTCTTTGGGAAAATGATGTCGATCATATTCTCAAAGACAGATCCGTTGAAAAAGTAGTTCTGGCGCGAAAGACATCGCTTAATTTTAAACAACCCCTGGATCCTTGGTCCATGCTCAGGCAATTAAAAGCCGTTACGCCCAATAGCTATCATTTTGCCTTTCAATTTAAAAAGACAGTATTTTTAGGGGCTTCTCCGGAACGTCTTTATCGTCGTTATCAGCGGTCTATTGAGTCAGAAGCTCTGGCCGGTACCATTCCTAATTCCATGGACCCTCAACTATTGCTCAATTCTGATAAAAATAGGCATGAGCACGCCTTGGTGGTTGATTTCCTCGACCAATCCTTTAAAGATATGTGTACCAATTTTTCCCGTGAAAAGTCTCCCAGTATTTTAACACTTCCTAACGGACATCACTTGATCACTAAATTTCAAGGTCAATTAAAAGATGGCATAAATGATGAAGATATCTTACAATTCCTTCATCCGACACCGGCATTAGGGGGAACTCCCAGGACAGAGGCTTTGGATATTATCCGTAAACTTGAAGGGTTTTCCCGAGGCTGGTATGGAGCACCCATCGGATATGTCGGTTTAGATTGGGCCGAGTTTGTCGTAGGGATCCGATCAGGTCTTGTCCGTGGAAAAAGATTGTCAGTATTTGCCGGGGCGGGTATCGTCCATGGCTCAGAAGCTTTAGCTGAGTGGGATGAAGTGGAAAACAAGATCAGCAATTTTATAAAGATCATTCAATGAACTTTGACAATATCAATCACTGCTGGGGATCCTTGATCATAGAAGAGCTTTCAAGGCTTGGGGTGGAATATTTCTGCATTGCTCCCGGTTCGCGCTCTTCTCCCTTGGTCATTGCGGTGGCCCAAAACAAGAAGGTCAAAAGTTTTGTGCATTTTGATGAACGTGGACTGGCTTTTCATGCCATGGGCTATGCTGCGGCCACTAAGAAACCGGCTGTTTTGATCTGCACTTCAGGCACCGCGGCGGCGAATTTCTTTCCGGCCGTGATCGAAGCATCCAAGAAGAAATTACCCCTCATTGTAATAACCGCCGATCGTCCGCCTGAGTTAAGGCAAACAGGAGCGGTGCAGACCATTGATCAGGTTGGGATTTATGGCAAATATGCCCTTTGGGCCACGGACATGCCGTGCCCGGATACTAAGATCGACCCGTCATTTGTCCTGACCACGATCGATCAAGCCTGGTATCAGGCCGTGCGCAATCATGGCGTCGTGCATATCAATTGTATGTTCCGTCAACCGCTCACCTTGGTCAAAACCTCTGATGATTTGAAATCCTATATTAAGCCCTTAAACCGTTGGTCCAAAACGCAAAAGCCCTATACAGACTATGTGACAGGTCTCGAATCTGTCGCCTTATCTGTTCCCAAGAAAATAGCTTCACGGCTTGATGCCATAAAGAATGGTTTGATCGTCGTTGGCAAGATCGCCAACGCCGATGAAGGAAATTTGGTTTTACATTTAGCTGAAAAATTAGGATGGCCGATCTTTGCCGATGTCGCTTCAGGATTGCGGTTGGGGCAAGATCATCCGAATTTGATCCCCTATTTTGACCCTATGCTTTCATCTCCCAAGATCACCGTTCAATTGTCCTTTGACGGGGTGCTTCATCTAGGTGGGCGCATGACTTCATCACGATACTATGATTTTATCCAAAAGCAGGACCCGGCTGAATATATCATGGTATTAAACCATTCCTTACGTAATGATCCTAATCATCAGGTGAGCTTGCGTGTTGAGGCCAGTGTCAGTAATTTTATACAGACGGTGATCGGCTTGATCAAGCCGCGTAAAGCATCCGCAGCCCTAAAAATTTTATCAAAATCCTACAAAATAGCGGATAAGGCCATAGAAAGTTTCCTGGCTGAAGATGAGGGCTTGAGCGAACCGCGTGTTGCACGTCTAATTTCACAAATGATCCCTGAAGGACAAGGTTTATTTTTAAGCAATAGCATGCCCATCCGTGATATGGGCAATTATGCTGATTATAAAGGCAAAGCTGTTTTTGTTAACGGTAATCGCGGGGCCAGCGGCATTGATGGCATTATCGCTTCAGCCGCAGGGTATGCGCAGGGCCTGGAGAAACCCGTGACCCTGATGATCGGTGACCTGGCTGTCTTGCATGATCTTAATTCCCTGAGTATGTTACGCGATCTGCAGGATCCCTTGATCATCATTCTTTTAAATAACGGCGGAGGAGCGATATTTTCATTCCTACCCATCGCTGGATTCAAGGAAGGTTTTGAAAAGTTTTGGGGGACACCTCATCCGTATACCTTGGCAGGGGCAGCATCGACTTTTGAGCTTAATTACAGCCAGCCCATGGATGCAACCCATTTTAAGAAGGCTTATATCCAGGCGTTAAGATCGAACACGTCAACGATCATCGAAGTGATCACGAGCCGTGAAGAGAATTTGAAAGTGCATCAGGCCCTAAATGATAAACTTTGCTGAACTAGATTTTAACGAAGAATTCGTTCTGGCTTTTGAGGCCTTGGAAAACACCGGGCAGCATTTGTACATCACCGGCAAGGCAGGCACAGGCAAATCGACCCTATTGCAGTATTTCCGCCAGAAGACCGCCAAGAATGTCGCGGTCCTTGCCCCCACCGGAGTTGCGGCCATTAATATCAAAGGCCAAACCATCCATTCATTCTTTAATTTTAAGCCGGACGTGACCCCTGAAAGCGTGGGAGACATCCCGGTGCGCAAACGTAAACGGAAATTATATCAGGAACTTGGCGCCCTGATCATTGACGAGGTTTCTATGGTGCGCGCGGACCTGATGGATTGCATGGATGTTTTTCTACGTCTTTACGGCCCGCATTATGACAGGCCTTTTGGCGGTATTCAGATGATATTTTTTGGGGACCTTTTTCAATTGCCGCCGGTGGTTGGTCATGGGGAAGAAGATATTTTTAAGAGCCATTATACAACTCCCTATTTTTTTTCTTCAAAAGCCTTCGAGTCTTTGGATTTTAAGATCATTCAATTAAGCAGGATTTACCGCCAAAAAGACGAGCATTTTATCCGGCTTCTTAATGCTGTCAGGGACAATAGTGTTGAGCTTCATCATTGGGAAGCGCTCAACCGGCGGTTTAACCCTGAGAATCAATTAGCCGCGGAGGATTTTTATATCGTTCTTACGACGACCAATGCACTTGCGGATAAGGTCAATAATCAACGCCTGCAGGGTTTGTCCGGTTTTCCCAGGATCTATCAAGGGGTGATATCGGGTGAGTTTGAACGCAAATCTTTGCCTACCCCTGAAGTGCTTGAGCTTAAAGTTGGGGCCCAGGTGATGATGTTAAATAATGACCCTGAAAAACGCTGGGTCAACGGGTCCTTGGGTAAGATCATCAAGATCGTTGCTGATACTGAAGGTGATGATGTGATCATGGTCGAATTGGAAGACGGGACGCACATTGATGTCAAAAAACACACTTGGGAAATTTATCAATATTATTTTGATGAAGTGAATAATTCTTTAGGCTCAAAGATCATGGGTTTTTTCACTCAATATCCTCTTAAATTAGCCTGGGCTGTGACCATTCATAAATCCCAAGGGCAGACCTTTGATCGGGTGATCATTGATGTTGGCTGGGGGACCTTTTCGCACGGGCAAATGTATGTCGCTTTAAGCCGGTGCACGACCTTAGAGGGGATCGTCCTTAAACAACCATTGGCCCAACGGCATATTTTAATGGATGAACGGGTCATTAGTTTTATGAAAAAGTTTGTATTCCTTTTGTTTTTACCGTTATTGTCACTGACAGCCCATGCCCAGACGCCATCCCAGGACCGTACCCAGGCCGTTACCCAGGACTTAAGTAAGATCGAAGATAATGTGGTCGATCCTAATGCCTGGGAAGAAAAGAACGCTGATCAACCCTATATCGGGCTATTGGCGGAGACAGACACGATCATTCATGATGACTGGTCTTTTGATGAAGATTATCATGCACGTGTGAAGATCCAGAAAGAAACAGCCAAGAATTTAGGGCAGTGGCCGATCTATTACAATAAATCTCGGGAAGAGATCACGGATATTGAAGCTTTTATCGAGACCCCGGATGGCCGGAAACTTCAAGCTACGGATATCAGGGATATCCAGGCTTATGACCTGTCGCCGATGTATGCGGATATGCGCCTTAAGGTCATCACCATTCCTCAAATAGATATCGGAACAGTCATTGATGTAAGGGTCAAAACTAAGGTAAAGAAAGAAGAGCTGCCAGGCCAATTCTGGGATGAGGTGACCTATCCATCCATACCGACAAAATATGCAAGGTTTACCTATGTTTTTCCAGAAAATAAGACCATTCACTATTTGGCTTACAATAATAGCAAGCAGCCTGTGATCGAAAAAGCTAATGGAACGGTCAAATATTCTTACATATTTGAAAATACCGCTTACAGTGACAATGAAGAATTCATGCCGCCGCCTGATGAGACGATCGGGGCCTTGACCTTATCATCCATCGGTGATTGGAGATCAATTGCCGATTGGTGGCGTGAAGCGATCAATAAGAATACGATCGATGATCCAGCCATCAATGCCAAAGTTTTGGAATTGCTGAAAGACAAGCTCGAGCCAAGGGACAAAGTACGCGCGGTCTTGGAATTTATTCAGGATAATTTCCGCTATGTGCCTATGAGCTTGGGCGACCATACGGTTGACCTGCATAAGACTTCCGAGATCTTCAAAGCCCATTATGGGGACGCGAAAGATCTAAGTGTCCTGGCCAGGCAAATGCTCAAAATAGCCGGTGTAGAAGCCGACATCTGTCTTATGAGCGATGAGTTTAATGGTGATCCGCAGCACCGATTGCCTGACCCTTCAGACTTTAATCATTTGATCCTGCAGATCAATATCGATGGTCATGGGTATTTTGTTGACCCGCAAGCCAAGGGTTTTGACCTGGGAGAATTGCCATCCAATGACGACAATGCCCATGTCTTGGTCATCGGGCCGGATTCTTATCAGTTCAAGGATATTCCCGTGGCCGAAGGGCCTTTTCATGCGGTCGTGACTAATAGCGATATCACCTTGGGTGATGACGGTTCAGCTAATTTCCAGGTCAATGTCCAGATGCCGGTTGAAGCATCCGTTGATTTCAAAAATACCTGGGACCCTAAGAATGATATTACGAAGCAGAAATTCTTTGAAAATTTACAAGCCACCTTTGCCCAGGGCGGCAAGATCACAGACCATGAAGTCAAGGGCCTGGAAAATCGCTATGGGCCTTTGGAATTCAATTTTAAATATTCTTCAGCCAATGTGTATCAAGTGGCCAATGATATGGTCTTGCTTAAGGAAGACCAGCAAGGGGTGGTCCCAAATTTTTCCGAAGATAAACGCCAATATCCTATTTTTCTGCCCACTAATTCCCTGGTCATTAATCGCAACACCTATCATATCCCTGATGGCTTGAAGCTCAATTTCGTCCCTCCCGATTATTCTTTGAAAACAGATTTTATGCAGGCTTCTGTCAGGTATATCAAGGGTGAAGGTGCGATCACAGTAGAAAGTAAATATCGTCTAAATCGTACGAGCATCCCTAAACAAGGCTTTGCTGAGGTAAAGAAATTCCGCGATGAATTGGATAATAAAAATGGATTATATATTATATTAAAGAAATTGTCTAACGTAACGCCCGAAACTGAGAACTGGATCAAGAGCAAATAAAATGAAAAGTCATTGGAGTGATAAAGAAACCAGGAGTTTTCTGCATGATCCGCTGGCATTGCGTGTTTACACCTCACGGTTATTAGGCCGTGACACAAATCTGGTCATGCATGGAGGAGGCAACACGTCGGTTAAGGCGGCGATCCGGGATTTTTTTGGGATTGAGCAAGGTGTGCTCTATATCAAAGGCAGCGGCTGGGATTTAGCGACGATCCAGGCAGAGGGTTTTGCGGCTGTTAAAATGGATGCACTTTTGCGTATGGCCGCTATTAAACAATTGTCTGATGCTGACATGGTGCGTCAACAAAGGGCAGCCATGCTTGATCCTAATGCCCCTAATCCTTCCGTTGAAGCCATCCTGCATGCCATCATCCCTTACAATTATGTTGATCATTCCCATGCAGATGCGGTAGTGACCATCACCAACACGCCTGATGGAAGAAAACGCATCAAAGAGATCTATGGCAACCGTGTGCTGATCGTTCCTTATGTCATGCCGGGATTTGTTTTGGCCCGTAAGGTTTTTGAGATGACTCAAGGGATCGACTGGTCCCAATATGAGGGAATAGTTTTATTGAACCATGGCCTTTTTACTTTTGCCAATACGGCGAAAGAAAGCTATGAAAATCATATCCGGCTCGTTACCAAGGCTGAGCAATATATTTCTAAACAAAAAAGAATGTCATTCCCGAATGTTTTTATCGGGAATCTCAAAACATCAATCAACTTATTGCCTTTAGCTAAACTGCGCCATGCCGTTAGCCATCATCAAGGAGGAGCAGTCATTGCCTTATTAAAAGAAGATAAGGTAAGTGTCACTTTTAGCCAATTACCCAATATCAAAAATTTAGCCACCCGAGGAACGCTGACCCCTGACCATGTGATCCGTACCAAGCCAAAACCGGTGATCATCACTGATGACGAAGCAAGCATCAATGAATATAGCAACGCGTACAAGAATTATTTTGAACGTCATACAGACGGAAAATTAAAATGCCTGGATCTGGCCCCGCGCTGGGCCGTGTGGCCTGATCATGGTGTTCTTGCTTTTGGCAGGTCTATGGCTGAAGCACGGATCATCAGCGATATCGTTGATCATACCATGATGGCCATTCAATACGCTGAACTTATGGGCGGATGGAAGGCCTTGAATGAAAAAGATCTTTTTAATGTCGAATATTGGGAATTAGAACAAGCTAAATTAGCCAAGAATCCAAAGCCTTTGATGCTGCAGGGAAAAATTGCTTTGGTCACAGGAGCGGCATCCGGTATAGGAAAAGCCTGTGTTGAACGATTATTAGCCAATGGGGCCAATGTGGTTGGTTTGGATATTCAGCCTTCTGTCATTGCGAGCCCCGTAGGGGCGAAGCAATCTTTTTCTTATCTTGGTATCCGTTGCGACGTAACCAAAGAATCCGATATTAAAAATGCCATCGAACAAACGATCCGCCAATTCGGCGGTCTGGATATCATTGTCAGTAATGCCGGTATTTTCCCTCCCAGCATGAACATCGATTCAATGGAAGCATCGGTTTGGGAAAAAAGCATGAAAATTAACCTGACCAGCCATCAGGGATTGATGAAGGCGGCGATCCCTTATTTAACTTACGGCATTGATCCGACCATCATCATCATCGCCTCCAAGAATGTTCCGGCCCCGGGACCTGGAGCGGCCGCTTATTCCGTAGCAAAAGCGGGGCTGACACAGTTAGGCAGGATCGCCGCCCTGGAATTAGGGGCCAAGGGGATTCGCGTTAATATGGTCCATCCCAATCAGGTTTTTGATACAGCCATATGGACCGATGAAGTCCTTCAAAAGCGTGCCCGGCAATATGATCTTACGGTTGAACAGTACAAAACTTCCAATATCCTGCATACAGCGATCACCTCAAAAGATGTGGCAGACCTGGTTTGTGCCATGGCAGGCCCAGCTTTTGCCAAAACCACCGGTGCCCAAATCCCAATCGACGGTGGGAATGATCGAGTGATTTAATAATCAAAGATCTGTCATTCCCGCGAAAGCGGGAATCCACAACACTATTATCATCGGAAAACGCTTCCTCAAAATAGCCTTCCACCCCTTGTTTTTACTTTAAATATGTTCCATACTTTATATAGTATGAGAAAATCCCCATTTTCCAAATTTACGTCGTTTATTATCCTTACAGCATTTCTTTTAAATACGATCTGTCCTTTGCCCATCTTTGCCCAGGAACTTCCCTGGATGCCCAAACCAGGTGTCAGGGTTGGCCTTAGCCCTGAATTTATCCCTGCTCATTTGACCGGTTTAGTAATACACCCTGAAGATGCCCTTAAATTCGACTTTCTCATTGACCGTGGAGATAAGCCTATGGCCGCAAATGAGAAAAAGGAAGAGTATCAAAATCTGATC
The DNA here is from genome assembly GCA_964487685.1 of uncultured Planctomycetales bacterium. Lineage (GTDB taxonomy): Bacteria > Omnitrophota > Gorgyraeia > Zapsychrales > Fredricksoniimonadaceae > JABDGZ01. The sequence continues at coordinate 281 of CAZASA010000048.1, read as the reverse complement.
AAATATTTTTTGGCTTCTTTGACCATTCCTGATGAAGACCAATGGGTCAATTTGTCTCCGTATGAAAAAGACAGGATCATCAAGGATGATTTCGGTAAGACGGAGATGGGCCGTGATTTACTGGCCCAAGATTACTTATTAAAGCAGATCACCTCATCCCTGATCTATCCGGAAGAAAACCTGGGCAAGGAATTCTGGAACAGGGTCTATGAACGCGCATGGAAAGAATACGGTACCACCCAAATACCGGTCAACACCTTCAACAAGGTCTGGATAGTCCC
>CAZASA010000047.1:0-16336 GCA_964487685.1 uncultured Planctomycetales bacterium | reverse complement strand
TGAACAAGGGGCGACCCATATGGCTGACGGCTATGCCCGCGTGACAGGCAAACCCGGTGTTGTGCTTGTGACCTCCGGCCCTGGCGCCACCAATACCGTCACCGGGATCCTGACGGCCATGATGGATTCTGTCCCGATCATTGTGCTTACCGGGCAGACCCTGTCCTCGATGTTGGGCAAGGATGCCTTTCAGGAAGCAGATATATTCGGTATTACCATGCCTGTTGTTAAACATAGTTATCTGGTCAAAAACACCAATGATATTCCACGCGTCATCAAGGAAGCCTGGCATATTTGCCAGTCCGGACGGCATGGCCCTGTCCTCATTGATCTACCCAAAGACATTACTTCTGCCCCTTTTAGCGGCGAGTCACTTGACCCGGAAATGGATATTCCCGGTTATAAAAAAGATACCCCTTCACCCCATAAAGCAGATATTGCCAAAATGGCCAAGTTCTTTAAAGGTTCCAAAAAACCTTTATTGCTGGTGGGCCATGGCGCAGTACTTTCACGCGCGGGCGCTGCTATTAAAAAATTAGCTGAAAAATTAAGAAGTCCTGTGACCAATACCCTTTTGGGTAAAGGGGAATTTCCAGATACCCATCCCCTGTCGCTCGGAATGTTAGGGATGCATGGGACGGCCTATGCCAATAAAGCCCTGATCAACTGTGACCTGATCCTGTCCATCGGCTCGCGCTGGGATGACCGTATTAACGGCAATAATAATGAATTTTGCGTAAACGCTAAAAAACTGCATATCGACGTGGATTTTGCCGAGATCAACAAGATCGTCAAGCCTGATGCCTGGGTCGTTGGTAGCGCCAAAGAAGTGGTGGAAGAATTGGTGAAATTAGTGGAACCCCTGGACACCGCTGATTGGCTTAAAGAATTGGATTATTACAAAAAAGAGTTTCCGCTCAAATACAGCAACGCCAGCGGATTGACCGCCCAAAAGGTCATCGACACTTGTTATAAAGTGACCCAAGGCAAAGCTATTGTCACGACCGATGTGGGCCAACACCAGATGTGGGCCGCGCAATTTTATCTTTCTGACAAAGGCAATTACTGGTTATCGTCCGGAGGCGCCGGTACTATGGGTTATGGTTTTCCGGCAGCCATCGGTGCCCAATTTGCGGCCCCTAACGAACTTGTCGTGGCGATCGTGGGCGACGGCGGCTTCCAGATGACCTTATATGAACTTTCAACGGTGTTTGTGAACAAATTACCCGTTAAAGTGCTTATCATCGATAATAAATATTTAGGCATGGTGCGCCAATGGCAGGAATTGTTCTTCGATAATCGCCTCTCGGGTGTCGATTTGGAAGGCAACCCTGATTTCGTCAAATTAGCGGAAAGCTACGGCGTTAAAGGTTTTCATATGAACAAACCTGAGCAATGTGAATCCGTGATGAGGGAAGCCATGAACTATAAAGGCCCCTGCGTCATCCACGCCGAAGTGATCAAGGAAGACAATGTGTTTCCCATGGTGCCTGCCGGCAAATCCGCGTTTCATATGATCATTGAAAAACCGACGGCCAAAATGGAAAAACCGACAGGATCGACATAATCATGAATAAAATTGCCCTTCATACGATCAGTGTTTTAGTGGCTAATAAACCAGGTGTGCTGGTGCGTATCGCCTTAGTCTTCGCCCGCCGCGGCTTTAACATTGATTCTTTGGTAGTCTCGCCTACCGTCAATCCTAAATTTTCCCGGATGACCATTACAGCCAAAGGCGACCTGGAAACCCTGGAGCCGATCATCAAGAACGTCAATAAGCTCGTGGACGTGATCCACTGCGAAGAACACCCGGCCAATACCGTGGAAAAAGAACTGGCCCTGCTTAAGACCAAGGCTTCCCCTGCTGTCAAAGCGTTCGTGACCAAAAATTCACGTAAATATCATGTCCGCATCGATTCCACCGCGGAAGGATGTTATATCATTGAGCAGACAGGCACCACCAACGAACTCAACGAATTTGAGGTCCTGATCAGGAAATTTGGCATCCTGGAGATGATCCGCACCGGAAAGATCCTCATCACCCGCGGCAAAGAAACCACTTAATTTTAGAGATTATCCTTACGCTCGCTAAGACTGCATGGAAGGATCTTGGGGAGTTCTTTCGGTGGGAGAATCACTAAGGCAATATCGATAAATTCATCGCCGTACTCAACTGAAGATATCTTGCAACGGTCGACATCAACACCGGGAAATTCAATACCCGCATACTGAGCAACGGCTGATTTAAGCGCGTCTAGTTCCATGTACAGGATAAACTGCGCTTCCTCGTCGGAATTAAGGCCCAAGGCAGAAACAAGCATCCTGAAATCAAGGTCTAATACTTCTTCCAAGGTCTTACCCGCGCAAAATTGGGATAAACTCTTACCCCCTCCGATCTCGCTGGAACAGGTGATCTTGGCGAAATCGAATTTGACCAATCGCTCGTGTAAATCCAATCGTATATTAAGCCCTGAAGAGCTATCTGAACATGGCATGAGTTTAAGTATACACTAATTCATTTTATTGGCAAGGCCAAGAAGTTGGCTAGCTTGGGCATTATTGGGCTCGAAATAAAGGCATCGGTTTAGGTAGTCCCTTGCCTGAGGAAAATCTTTGTGGATGAAATAATAAATACCAAGTGTCCTTAGAGTGTCCGGATAATTCGGATTGATTTCATAGGCGCGCTCTAAAAATAGCAGGCTTTGGGGTTCTTGTCCCCGATAATGGAATATCACCGCCAGCGCATTAAGGGTATCAACATCCGTGGGATATATGGTCAACGCCTGGGTCATGTAATTCAAGGTATTGTCCAGGTCCCTGTGTTCAAGGTAGATGATCCCTAACCGGCGTAACCACATCGCTTTGATATGAGGATCTCGGGAATGATCTGCCATATCTTTGATCGCAGGGATATCATCATCGTATTTTATCAGCAGTTGTTGAGCAACGACCGTTCGAGGCCAGCATTCCAAACTGCGCGTATGGCGCAATAAGGCCTCTTCTGTTGTCCAGAACCGGCCTTGAGTGGCGCTAACGGAAGCGCATAGGATAAATAATACGACAAACCATCGGAGTCGCACTTGTGCCAGCCAAAGACAAAGACCGGCAGAAGCAAAATAAAACGTATGCCAAACTAAAACATTCCCCTGCTTTGGGACGATGGACCAAAGTAATAGAAAAGGTAATAAACCGATGAGGACCCAATATAAACAGAAACGATTTATGTTTATAGCAGTTCTTTCAGAGATTGCTTCGTCGCCTTCGGCTCCTCGCAATGACGTAAGAAGGAAAGCATACAAAATATATGAAATTGCAACTTCGCGGGTCAGGGCTGATAGTAACCAAAATACAAATACAAAAATATAGCCTGACTTTAAACCGCTTTTAAAAACCCATAGCAAAGAGATCAGGGACAATAAAGCAAAAAAGGCACTTAGCTCATCCCCGCGGCCTGTCACATAACGCACCACCCATTCCTGCGTTGGCAATACACAAAACAAAAGAGAAGCCTTTAATGCCAATGCTCTCGACGCAAATAATCGCCCAAATAAGATGTAAATCAGAAACCCATTCAATGCGTGGACCAAAAGATTCAACCATTGATAACCAGAAGCATTTAAACCAAATAATCGATAATCGAGCACCCAGGACGATTGTAAAATGGGACGATAATACCCGTACTTGATATACCCTGAGGTCTGATGCGCGTCAAACAAATGGGAAGTCCATATTTGAGGATAAAGCGAAAGGTTCTTGATCAAAGGATTGCGGACAACTGAATAATAATCATCCAGGACAAACGGCGCATGCTGATGGGGATGGTAAACCCCCAGGCAAATGATAGCTATAATACCAGCGGCGATCAATGATTTCATTGCACCAAGTTCTTAAAAAATTCCTTAAATTTCTTTTTATCTTTTTTACCGTTGAATTGAATGCTGATCGTTTGGCCTTGATGGGACGCTTGGCCGCCGCCCAACAGAACGCCTAAGATATTGCCTCCCTCTTGCATCAAGACCTTCCTGCTCTTCTTTCTAAAATCCTTGTTCAATTTATATTTTAAATGAGGGATCACGCCTTGAAGGCTCGCCCCGATGGCAATGCGTTTGCTGTCATCGCACAAAACACTAAAACCTTCAAGTTCACTGACAAAAGCAGTAGAAACATCTTCATTCAAATAAAGCATGGTCTGCATGTCCATGTTCAATCCCCCATCGATCGAACCTTGAGCTGTCATCTCAAGGATATCCGTCTTGATCGAAGACTTATCGATAAAGAATGTCTTATCATGATAGGCCAATTGAAAATCAGCGCTTTTGATATTAGTGTCCGAAGAACTTAATTTATTTTTTAGCTGAGTACTTAATAGATTATCAATATTAAAACCGACGCCTCCAAAAGCCGCCAGCGCATAGGACATGGCTGTCCTGAAAATATTAAAATCCTTGATAGTCCCGCCGGAGATAGTCATGCCGCCCTTGGCTGATGAGTCACCGGTATTCCATTGTACGCTGCCAGTGATGTCTTTAAAAACCTGACTATCCAACGATCCTGGTGAAATACCTTTAAGCACCAAGGAAGACGCATTAAAAGTCAGTTGAATGGGTTCTGCCAGGGAAAGATCATTGAGATTAGCATTGATATGCTTTAACCAGATATCCAAAGGAAAGTTTTGGGTTTGATCGATAAATGAAATGGATGCGTCCCGTATTTTTATACGGCGAATGTTGATCGTTCTATGCGCGGGCTTCATATTAACTGCAGGTAAAGGTACGGAAACAGCCGTTTTAGACGATTGCACTGATTCGCCAGCCATGACGCTGGGTGTTTTGGTGAGTCTGATACTGTGGATGTTCATGACACCTTCTGCGGAGAGGATAAAATGGATCTGCGGCGACTTTACAATAACTTCCGATATATCGAGTTCATGGTGTACAAGCAAGGCCTTTATATCCGGCATAAAACTTATCTTGTCCACCTTGATAAACGGCTGTTGGGTAAAATTGCTGTCGTCGGCAATGATCACCGGTCCTGCATCTAAGGTGATGCCTGTTGAAGAAAACCCTAGTCCTAAGCCTCCGATCGAAACCGGACGTCCTAGGGCAACGGAAACTCTTTGGGTGAGTTGAGGCAGATAGGGAGAGGCATCAAATACCTGGAAAAGAATGAAAATTCCCGTGCAGGCGACCAAACATAAGGCCAGTAAACTAAGAAAAATGTTGCTGATTATTTTCATGAAAATTAAAATTTCTTCATTGCTTGCTGGTCCTTCTGATCTTGCATCCGCTGTCTTTGGTCATCCATCCGCTGCTGGATCATCGCTTGCTCATCATCGGCCTTTTGTTTATCTTCATCGATCAATTCCTGCGCGCGTAACTGTGCATCGCTGGAAAGTTCCTTGGCATCAACGGCCTTTTGGTGGGCTTCCATCAAAAGTTCCTTGGTATGGCTGATAATCTCTGCTAATTTTAAACCATCTTCGTGTTCTTTGTCCAGCATTCGCCGTATTCTGTCCTTGATCACTTGTTCCTGGACCTTACTGCTAAATTCAGTAGTATTAACAAATTCCTGCAATTGTTCATGCATCCGGGCCAAAGATTCCTTCAGCTCCTGATCATAGGCGTATCTCCTGTCGATCATATCCGCTGCCTGCGCCTTGAGCTGGGCATTGCGATTACGCAGTTTCTTTAATATCGATTCAGTATAAAAATCAGCATAATCGGCCTGGTCAGCGAGCAATTGCCTGTTTTGGGACAATTGATCGTTCATCGCCACGAGGTCCTGTCCTTGAGCGATCAAAAGGCGCTGTTTATCCTGTATCTGAGACGTCACCGCTTCTAATTGCAATATATCTTTGTCCGCGACCGCTCCTTGCTTTTTAGCGGCCAATAAAACATCCGTGGCATCCTTGGTCGTGTTATTTAAAATTTGCTGCTGGTCCTGCAGGCCCTTTAAGAAATCTTGCTGGACTACGGCAAGGTCGTCCATCTGTTTGCGGACTTGCATGATACCGGCGCTCGTCGTTACGTTTATTTCCTGGGACCTCTTGGTATTGGTCGTTTCTGAAGCCGTAAATCCGGTATCGTCCATCAACGTTTTTAAAGGATTGATGGGTTTGGGTGTAGGCGCAAAATACGTAAAAGCCCCTGCTATCAACGATACGATCAGTAAAGCAAAGAAAATAACCTGTATCATCTCTCAATACCTCTTAAAAAGTTCAGTTTCAAATGCTTCAACGTTGTCGACCGGGAGTTTGCATGTCCCCCGATAACAAATATGGGCCAGGGCATTTTTGTTGGCCTGCTTGAACATAACAGTTTTAAACGGTATAAAATATTCATACAATACCAGTAACATTTTGGTGATCTTAGGGTCATTGGCTGTGCCCTCAAAAGTGATTTCTAATGGTCCCTTTACATGCCAAACCAGGGCGGATAATAAAAAGCAATGCGCATACGGCGCCTGTGTTACAGAAGAAGCAAAACAGCTGAACAATTTTTCAGCTTGGGACATATAAACGTCTTTTTTAGTTAAAGCGTATAATCTCAGTAAAACCAACGCCGCGACTGAATTGCCGGAAGGTACTGCGCCGTCATAGACTTCCTTAGGGCGCAAAATTAATTTTTCCGCATCAGTAGCCGTCATAAAAAATCCCCCCGTCTCATCAGCAAAAAGATCGATCATGCCATCTGTAAGTTCTTTGGCCGCATCAAGGTATTTATCCTGGAACGTGGCCTCATAAACCTCCAAAAGACCATAAATGAAGAATGAATAATCCTCAAGCGTTGCTGTGATAGCTGCGTTTCCGTCACGCCAACGATGCCAAAGACGCCTTTTATCCATCATATGGGCCAATATAAAATCAGCGGCCTTTAAGGCGATATGCGTATACCTTTTTTCAGCCAAAACCCTGCCGGCAAAGGCAAAACTTGATATCATCAGGCCGTTCCAATCACACAAGATCTTATCGTCTTGATAAGGATGCGGCCTTTGTTTGCGTTTGGCTAAGAGCCTAGTGGCGCTTGCTTTAAGTATATCCTGAATTTCGTATTCATGCTTAAAAAATTCAGCTGCTGCTTCTTCAATGGTATGGGCCCGATAAAGTATATTTTTCCCTTTAAATTCGCCATGAGGGTCAAATGCAGCATTACCTTCCGGTAGAACACCATAACAATAATTAAAAACTTTGATATCATGTTTATCTAGAGCTTCCTCAATCTCAGTTTGGGAAAAAACGTAATAAGCGCCCTCTTTTAAATGGCCCGCCTCAGCACTATCAGCATCTTGAGCCGAATAAAAACCACCAAGCTCATCGGTCATTTCACGGGCCACATAATTAAGGATATCTCGGGCAACTTGAGAATATTCAATTGATCCCGTCACTTGATAACCTTCCAGATAGGCACGGGACAATAAGGCCTGATCATAAAGCATTTTCTCAAAATGCGGCACATGCCAACGCTGGTCGGTTGAATAGCGATGAAACCCGCCGCCCAGATGGTCCCAAATGCCCCCGTTAGCCATGGCTGTTAATGAGGCCTTGACCATCTCCAAAGCTTCATGGTCATCATTTTTCTTAAAATACCGTAATAAAAATGACAAATTATGCCCCATGGGGAATTTAGGCGCAGACCCAAAACCGCCGTTGGCTTCGTCAAATTGCCCTCTTAATTGCCGATAGGCCTTATCCAATAAGCTCTCATCTATAAGCTCTGCACTGGATGCTTCTTTTACTTTACGTTGTAAACTCTCCGTTATGAATACGCTGGACGAAACAATATTGTCACGGTCTGATTGCCAGGCTTTGGATATCGAGTTTAACAGGTCAATAAATCCGATACTCCCCCATTTCGCGTAAGGCGGAAAATAAGTGCCCCCATAAAAAGGGTCCCCTTGAGGCGTCAAGAACACCGTCAACGGCCAACCACCCTGCCCGGTCAGGGATGTAGTGGCTGACATATAGATATGGTCGATATCCGGACGCTCTTCGCGGTCTACCTTAATGGCGATAAAATGCTCGTTGATCAATGATGATATTTCAATGTCTTCAAAACTTTCATGGGCCATTACATGGCACCAATGGCAAGTAGAATAGCCCACTGATAATAATATCGGCTTGTCTTCTAGTTTAGCCTTGTCAAAAGCCTCTTTACCCCAAGGATACCAATCAACCGGATTATGGGCATGCGCAAGCAAGTAAGGACTTTTTTCACCGATCAGATGATTGGAAGGGTTATTTGGCATTTGGATCAAAAATATCTAAAGCTTTAGAAACATTGGCTTGACGGGACATAGATAATGGGGCTGATGCCTTTTGACGGGCATCGTCCAGATAATGCTGGGAGCGTTTATACCCGGGAATAATATCTTCGACATCTTTAAAACGCTTCGATGCTGCCGCATAATCCCCCTCTTTATACAAACCAAGGGCGTCCTGATACATGGCCTCGACACCGTCCTCTAATTGTTTTCGGACAGCCTCGCGGCGGGCCTCTAGTTGGGCCTGGCGTTGTTCTTCTAACCCCAATAATTTTTCCCTGCGCTCGTTCTCTTCACGGGTCAGTTCATCCTTTTTATCCTGCTCTTCACGTTCTTTGGCTTGTCTTTGCAGATCTTCTTGTCTTTGTTTTTCTAACAGAGCAGAATTTTTGACCTGTTCTTGGGCTTCCTTGGCTTGGGCCACTGCATCGGATTTTAACCGGACTTGACGCTCCTCTTCTATTCTTAGACGGGCCATGGCCCGCGCCTTTAGCCTTTCCAAACGCGCATCTTCATTCCTGGCTTCTATAAGTTTATGCAGCTGTTTAAGGCGCTCATCTTCATAAAGACGCTTCTGTTGTTCTAATTCTTCAGACATTATTTGTTCACGACGAAGCTGGGCTCTTTTAATAATATACAATTCCTTACGGGCCTTTAATTCACCTTCCAGATCGGGCTTTTGTTCCTGAGAAAATGTCTGGGGGCTTTTTAAAAGTTCCCGGGTGATGGCCCGGTCCACTTTTCTAAGCCACCCTTCTGCCCTTGGGTCATGATGTTGGGATAATTCATCAAATAAAAGTTTGGCTTGGGCATAAAACTTTTCTTTATAACAGTCCACCCCTTCACTAAACAATAAGTTCTGTAATTGCATCATTTCATGGCCCTTGATATAAATTAATGTTGTGTGCTGTGGACTTGGGCTTTCTCCATGAAGACGAAGAATGGTATCACGGATCAACTGTTTTTCATGCTGCTGGACATTATCCTCCTGGGCCATCTGAAATTTAAGCTTTCTTATGGCTGTGACTAAAACACCCAGATCAGCGAATTTTTCCTTCACGCCGTTATAGTCCTGCCGACGGGTCAGACGGACGATCTCATCATTAACCGCAGCAGCTCCATGAATGAGGGTATTTAAGGTTTTCTGCTGCTGCCGCTGGATACTTTGCTGTTTTTTAAGGTCTTGTTTTAGCTGCTGTAACTGGTCATGATACATCTTCATCTCTTTGGCTTTATCTAAAATCCCCGAATGACCCATTTGATCATTTTGCATTTGACGCAAAATACGTTCCTGATTTTCTTTTGAATTCCGCAATATTTCATCGGTCTGTGCTAATCGCTCTTTAGTATTTATAGTTAAGGCATCATTGGCGTTATCATTAATTTCACGATAAAGCTTAGTTGCGGTTGAAGCCAGATCTATGAGCTCCTGGACCTGTTGCTGTTGGACTTCTAAGGCGATTTCGGAAGGAGATTTGGCAAGAGCACTAACGCCCATCAAGAGCCCGCCTATTAAAATTATACAGATAGATTTTGTCTTCATCTTAATTGCCGACATTTTAACACAGCCAACAAAGGTCCATCCACTTAAATAATTTGTAAAGACCGCATTTTGATCAAGAGGTCCCGGGCTATCTTTACAGAATTCTCCGATGATCCGCCGTATTCCAAAAATACACAAAATGCAACCGGCTGTTTATTGGAACGGGTATATCCGACGAACCATGCATGATTGGGTTTACTGTGCGTACTTTGGGCTGTTCCTGTTTTTCCATAAATATCCACCCCCTGGACATCGACCAGGTCATGGCCGGTCCCCTGCGGGTCATCAACCACGGCTTTGAGGCCATCCTGCACCACTGACCAGGTACTATCCCGCAGGCGGATCAAGGGTCTTTTGGAGTATTCCATGACCGCAAGCTCGTCTTGTCCTACTTGTTTGACCACCCGGGGACGCAAGATCACTCCGTTATTGGCCACGGCCCCCATCATCACTGTTAATTGCAAAGGGGTCACTAATGTGTAGCCCTGTCCGATCGACAAGTTCAATACATCCCCTGTATACCAAGGCCTGTCTGCTGAAGAACCTGTCACTATTTTGCCTTTGGATTCAAAAGGCAGGTCAACTCCTGTTCGACGGCCCAACCCAAAGGCTTTGGCAAAGGCACCGATGATCGGCGGTTTTACCAGCAGGCCGACATGAAAAAAATACACATTGCAGGAATGGGCCAAGGCGGCTTTTAAATCCTGTACGCCATGCACATGCGAACAGCCGAATTTCCTGTTGCCCACCATCATATAGCCGGGGCAATCAAAAGTGGTGGATGGCGTGATCTTATGGAGTTGGACGGCTGCCAGGGCTAGCGGGACCTTAAAGACCGAGCCCGGAGGATAAAGACCCGAAACAGCACGGTTAAGTAAAGGTGTTAACGTGTCATTAAAATATCCGGTTAACTCATCACTTTTGCTTCGATCTGAAAAAACATTAGGGTCATAGGAAGGAGAACTGACCAGCGATAATAAATCCCCATTGCTCAAATCCATCACCACAATACTTCCCCTGCTCCCCTTTAATAATTCCTGCGCGGTATTTTGCAAACGCTGGTCAATGGTCAATACCACGTCATTGCCCGCAATCGGTTCTTTTAAACCAAGCAAACGCACCTGTGTTCCGCGGCTGTCAACCTCGATCTGCCGGCCGCCTGAGGTCCCTTGAAGGTATTGGTCATATTTTTTTTCAACACCCGTCTTTCCGACCAGACTTAAGGGCGTGTAACCGTACTGTTGATAATCTTCGATCTCATCTTCATTGATCTTGCCCACATATCCCAATACATGCGCTCCGGTGTCGTTAAACGGATAAATACGCTAATAGCCCTGTTGGACAACCAAACCAGGATAAATGAATTTTTCTTCCTCGATCTTGACGGCCAAGTCCCGAGATATGTCCTGGGTCAAAATGACCGGGACAAATGGGGCCAATCTTTTACGTTCATATTGCTGGATAAGAAGTTCAGGGTCTTTTTGGAGCACCTGAGCTAAATATCCAAATAAAGCATGGGCATCGATCATATCCTGCGGAACGATGCCTACGTGGAAGGTAAGACGGTTATCTGCCAAAACAATACCATTGCGGTCTAATATCCTTCCGCGGGGGCCATCGGTCGGCACCACACGGATACGATTGTTCATGCTTTGACGATGGTAATAATCGCCGTGGATGATCTGCATATAGACAAGGGAACAGATGATCAGTCCCAGGAAGAAAAAAATCACTGATTGGATGACATTCAGTCTCATTAACTCTTTAACCTGAAGAATACGCTGATATTTTTTAATTGGGCAAAGACATAGGTGGCCGCGATCATCGTTGTCACAAGCTGCGGGACTAAAAGGTAAACCAGCAAATCACCCAAGCGAACTTCGTGGTTCATGTTAGACAATACGGCCTGGACGATAAAACAACCGACCACCACAAAGAAAGCAACGAGGCTCCGGGAAAATCTTGAGCCTGGCTGGTACATATAATTGCGGACAATGGTTGTTAAATAACTCGCGGTAATATAAACAAGGATATAGGTCCCAAAAGGCGCCGCACCGGAAGCATCCTTGAAGATCCCGCAAAAAACAGCAGCGATAATGCTGAAACGTATCCCCAAATATAAATTAAAAAAGATCACGACCAGGACCAAAAGCTCCGGCTTGCCCCACTCTCCCCAAAAATTAAACAACAGGAATTCCAGGGCATAAGCTAAATAGCAAACCAAACCAATGACCAGGATGCGTTTCATGAACTCCCCTATCCCGTGTTTATACTATTGCAAATTCGATAACCTGCATGCCGCAGTGAGCGGCAGGCCTCTTTATAAAAAAGAGGGGGAAACTTTATATTTCAAACAATTTATTTTCCATGCCTCTCATTTTAATTCTATCCTTATGGGCATGGTCATCATATCCTGCCAGATGCAGGATACCGTGGATGGTATATAAGATGATCTCATTTTCCGTTGATGTTTGATGCGCTTTCGCATTGGCAAAAGCGATTTGCGGGCAGATGATGATCTCCCCTGTGCGATCGCCCAAATCAAACGTCAAAACATCGGTGGCAAAATCATGCCTCAGATATTTCTTATTGATGGCGCGCATGCGCTTGGTGCCGGCAAAAACGATCGAAAGGCCCCAGGCGCCTAGACCTAATTTACGTATCGCTGCTTTCGCTGTCCTGAGGAGCTTTGCCTGGGGGATTGGGATCTTCTTTTGAAGGTTTTTTAGGGTTATTTCCATTGGATTTTTCGGGATATTTGACTCGGCCATGGTACATGGCCCCTAACACGCGTACAAAGGTCGAGGCGATCGTGTCGATCTCCCTTAATGTCAAATTACATTCATCCAGCTGGCCGTCAATGAACTTATTGTTGATCACTTTACGCACCACATCCCCTATGCGCTGCGGCGTGTGCTCATCCATCGACCGGGTGGCGGCTTCGACGGAATCTGCCAAAAGTACAATAGCTGTTTCCTTGCTTTGCGGCTTGGGGCCTGGATACCGGTAGTCCTTTTCCTGGAGCCCATCAGGATGTCCCTCGGCTAATGCCCGCTGATAGAAATAATGCATGAGGCTCGTCCCATGGTGCTCGGGAATAAAATCAATGATCCGCTGGTTCAAATGATGCTTATGCGCCAGGTCAATGCCTTCCTTAACATGGTTGAAGATCACGAGCCTGCTCATGGATGGCTCAAGTTCGTCATGCTTGTTGCCGGAGACCATCTGATTTTCCGTGAAATATTCAGGATTGACCATCTTGCCGATATCATGATAATACGCCCCTACCCGGACCAAAAGTGAATGCGCGTCAATGGCATCAGCCGCGGATTCTGCCAAATTACTGACGATCAGACTGTGATGGTAAGAACCGGGTGATTCCACGACCATGCGCTTTAATAAAGGGTGCGAAGAATCAGAAAGTTCCAGCAATGTGAAATTGGTGATCTCACCGAATATCGTCTCAAAAACCTTGCAGGTGGCGATCACCACAAACGCACAGATCAGCCCGTTGAATGCCAAAGGTTTAAGGATATACATCAAGATATCCTTGTTGATCACCGGATTGATCATCAAGGCACTGACCACCTGGATGATGGCCACAAAAATCCCCGCTTCAAGCAGGACGCCGCGGGTGCGGGCATCACGGACTTTATAGGTCCCGGCCAATCCCCCTAAAAAGAAGATCAGCATCTCATTAAGATCAAAACCCAAGACGATCCCCGCCAGGGCAGCGCTCATAAAAGCCATCATAAAACTGATCTGCACGTCGTTAAACAACAGCATGGTCAGCATCGCTATGGATGCGATAGGCAAGTAATAATGATAGGGATGGGAATAGGCCTTAAGGCAATACGCGCCGAATACGAGCAAGGCCAACAACAGGGACAAGTGCAAAAAAAGACGGGGCTTGACCTTCTTAAAATAAAATAAATGTACGCCAAAAAAAAACACTAATAACGGGATGATCAACGGAAAGCCGGAAAAATAACAAAATCCGACAAGGGCCAGGAAGGTGACCGCCAGCATGACGCTTTGATCACGGGAGAAAAGTATTTTTGGCCCAAAACTCATGGACGCGGGACCTGCTTATTATTTCCATTGTTCTGAGCATAGGCCTCAATGATCTTTTGGACCAATTCATGCCGGACAGTATCTTCGCTCGTCAAATGGATAAATTTGATCTCCGGGACATTGCCCAGGATCCTGTTAGCTTCGGCCAGGCCATTGCTGTCAGGACCTGGAAGATCACTTTGAGTCACGTCCCCGATGACCACTACCTTGGAATCAAATCCCATACGGGTCAAAAACATTTTCATCTGGTCAGGACGGGCATTTTGGGCCTCATCCAATATGACAAAAGCTTCATTGAGCGTACGACCGCGCATAAATGCCAATGGGGCAACTTCAATGATGCCCTGTTCACTGTATTGCTCGACCTTGTCCGGCTCCATCATATCGTATAAGGCATCATATAATGGCCGCAGATAAGGCAATACTTTTTCCACCATATCGCCTGGCAAAAATCCCAGGCTCTCCCCCGCTTCCACGGCGGGACGGGTCAATATAATGCGGCGCACCAAGCCTTTTTTAAGCGCATTGACCGCCATGGCGATGGCCAGATACGTCTTTCCAGTTCCCGCCGGACCGATACAAAAGACCAGGTCATTGGTCTTGATCGCTTCGATGTATTCGATCTGTCCTTTGGTTTTGGGCGTAACCAGGCCGCCTTGCACGGAAACTTCGATCTTTTCCTTGGCTAAACGCTTGAAATCAATTTCTTTTTCTTTATCGACCAGGCGCAGGGCATAGACAATGTCCGCTTTCTTGACATCCTTGCCCTTCTCAACAAAGGTCATCAGATAATGGAACAATTCGCGGGCGATCCCGGCCTGGGTATCATTGCCGATGATCTTGATACCGTCCTCGGAGCGGACGATACGCACCCCTAATTCCTTCTCGATGATTTTTAAATTCTGGTCATAACGCCCAAACAAAAGCTGAAGATCACGGTTATTGTTCAATTCAAGGCGAAAATCCATTAACACCCTTTCTTGACTTGTTATTCCCGATGCTTGTCTCAGGAATCCAAAAATTTCGTAAACCCTGGACCCCCGATTAAAACATTCGGGGGTGCCCCCTCCGCTGGCGGGGTCATTTAACGACAGGGATCGTCAGCACTGTGCCGGGTTTAAGGATATTGGGGTTCTCGATCTTATCCTTGTTTGCTTTGTAGATCTTATACCACTTGCTATAAGTACCAAAGACCTTCTTGGAGATCTTCTGTAATGTGTCATCTTTTTGGACCGTATAGGTCTGGGCCTGGATGTTACCTTCATTGGGAGCGGCACTTGGCGTTGCCTGCGCTACACTGCCGGGCAATTCTCCGACCACAGGCACCGCTATTTGGGGCGCCGGAGGCGTATTATCAACGGGTGCCGCATTGGAAGCCGGCGTTGTGGAAGAATCCACGATAGCACTCGCCGCGGTGGCCTCTATTTTCTGGACCTCGGATTCAGGGACAGGTTTGGTTATTTCCAGGACATAGACCTTGCGGGTCGTTTCCTTGGGGGCCGGGGCGGCCGGGCATTTACCGACGACGCATCCGCTGTTCCCATTTGTTTGGTCCAATCCCACACGGTCCTTGGTCATCACATACGTCCTTGTTTCCAGCCCACAGCCAGCGGCAAATACCGTCAAAATGATAAAAGCCATAATTTTATTGAACATAAAAACCTCCGGTTAATTTTTGTAGAGACGCCATTAATGGCGTCTCTACTTCTTTAACATCATAATTCCCAGATCTTTTAACTGCTTGGCATCCACATCCGACGGTGCTTCTGTCATCAAGCATGTCCCTTTTTGGGTCTTGGGAAACGCGATACAGTCGCGGATGGATTCATTGCCGGTAATGATCGTGACCAAACGGTCAATACCGTAAGCCACCCCCGCGTGAGGAGGCGCGCCGTATTCAAAGGCCCTGAGCAAAAACCCGAAACGTTTCTCTGCTTCCTCAGGGGCAATGCCGATGATATCAAAAATCTTTTGTTGTAATTCCCGACGGTGAATACGTACCGATCCGCTGCCGATCTCATTGCCGTTAAGCACCAGATCATAACAGCGGCCGCGGATCTTCTCATATTGTCCGCTTTCCAATAAATGAACATCATCCCCATTAAGCCCTGTGAACGGATGATGCTCACTGTCCCATCTTTTTTCCTCTGTATTATACTTGAACAATGGAAAATCCACAACCCACAAAAAGGCAAATTCTGACACTTTGCTTTTATCTTGGCGGGTGTCCGGCTTGTCGGAATTATATTTCGCCACGGCCTCGGCGTGGGTCATGCGGGGAAATGGTATAGGCAGGTCTATATTCAATACTTCTTTAAATACTTGTTTATACATCCGTTCCGTCAGATCAAAGATGAAATCCTGGTCCACAAAGGACATTTCCATATCCAATTGGGTAAATTCCGGCTGGCGGTCGGCACGCAGGTCTTCGTCGCGGAAACATTTGACGATCTGGTAATA
>CAZASA010000046.1:0-16431 GCA_964487685.1 uncultured Planctomycetales bacterium | reverse complement strand
TATCCTAAGAAATTGATCCATGATTTGGGCCTGGATCAAGATTCCAGCTATTCATTTGAAGAGAAATTATTCAAGACAAAGATCAGCTGGGAGCCGCTGTTATCGATCCGCGCGGCCAAGCGCAGGTTACAAGTTTGCGATATCCCTGGTGACGAACCTGTCCGTGAAGGCGGGGAGCGTAAATTACAGGTTTTAAAATGGGGCGCGGCCTACATGTTTGAAATTTGGAGGGAGATCTTCATTTGGCGTTAAATACTTACAAGAGAATTAGTATTATCGGCGATGGAGGTTGGGGCACCACGCTGGCCATTCATTTGAGCCGCAAGAAATTCCCTGTCACTGTTTGGGGGGCTTTCCCTGAAAATATCGCCCAATGCGTTAAATCTCACGAAAACAAAAGATTCCTTCCGGGATTTAAGATCCCGTCCCAGGTCCGTTTTACCGCTGATATCAATGACGCTATTTCTTTTGGGGACCTGATCGTTTTATGCGTTCCTTCAGAATATTTAGCTGTTACCTTAACCAGGATCCAGCCAACTTCCTATAAAGATAAAGTTTTTGTCAGTGTGGTCAAGGGCATACAGCCAAAGACATTCAAGCGGATGTCAGAGATCATCCATGATCATTTACCTCATGTGCCTTTGGTTGTGCTATCAGGGCCGACCATTGCCCCTGAGGTTGCTGCTGGGATCCCGACTACCGCCGTGGCGGCCTGCAGTAATGAAAAATTAGCGGTATCGGTCCAAAAAGTTTTTAATTCAGACACTTTTCGCATTTATACGAACACAGACGTGATCGGCGTTGAAGTCGGTGGCAGTGTCAAGAATGTCATTGCCTTGGCGTGCGGGATTTGTGATGGTCTTAAACTCGGGACCAATACCAAGGCCGCGATCTTAACGCGCGGGCTTGCTGAGATCACCAGGCTCGGAATGGCCCTGGGCGGCCGCAAGGAGACCTTTTACGGCCTGGCAGGTCTTGGGGACCTTGCAACCACTTGTTTTAGTCCGAAAAGCCGCAATCGCACGGTAGGGGAAGCTTTGGGGCAAGGGCGAAAGATCAAAGATGTCCTTAGGTCTATGAGTGCTGTGGCCGAGGGGGTTGTGACTGCCCGTGCCGTATATCATTTGGCCTTAAAGAAGAAAATTGCCATGCCCATTGTTACGGAAGTATACAGGATCATTTTTGAAAATAAGTCCGCCAAGCGTGCCATGAAGGACTTGATGGGGCGTTCATTAAAATCTGAATAGGAAAATTCGCGCCTTTTTTGGATTGACAAAGAAAAAATTATCCATTACACTTTGAGATATTCTTATTAGTAATCGTATTAACAGCCCCGCTTAAGGTTAATGGCCTATATGGCGGGGTCCTAAAAGGAGAGAAATGGATGGAGAAATTATCGTTTTATGATGTGAAGACAAAATCAAAATTTGATTCTGATGACTATGTGGTCAAAGAAAAAAGCGGACGTTTTTTCGCGGTTACCAAATCCCTTAAGGGTACGCATGAATGCTGGCGCGTATTAAGTAAAGATCAGGCCGCAAAACTTAAAAAGAAATAAGTGCCAAGGAATATTTTATCCGTCATAAAGTTTTAAAGTCTGAGCAGTTAGCCAAAAGAATAGCAAAATTTGCCGATGACACCAAGGCGCAAGATATTGTCATTTTAGACATGCGCGAATTAGTTAATTTTTGTGATTTTTTTGTCATCGCAACGGGAACATCCGACAGGCAAGCCCGCGCCATCGCTGAAGGCATTGAAGAAGGGCTGAAAGAAGACGGTGTCGAGGTCAATTTCAGCCGGAATTTAAGGTCTACGAGCGGCCAGCAGTATTCACAGGAAAATGGCGCCTGGGTCTTGTTGGACCTGGGGGATGTGGTTACACATATTTTTGAACCTCAGGCCCGTGAATTTTACGCCCTTGAACATCTTTGGCAGGATGCTGCTAAAATTGAATATAAGACCGGCCGCAAAAAAAAGTAATTTCTTTGTTTAGGACAAGCCCCTTTAAGGAAAATTTCTTTAAGGGGCTTGTTTATTTTAAACTATGTTTGCTGATACCCGTCTTCAACTGCAGCAGATCATCGCAAGGTCTCTGACGTCCCTTGAAGGGGACATCCCTTGCCCTAATATCCTTATTGATATCCCCGCGGACAAACAGCATGGCGAGTTTTCCTGTAATGTCGCTTTGCAATTAAGCCGGGTGCTTAAAAAGAACCCCTTAAAGATTGCCCAGGACATCCTTGTCCCTTTGCAAAAACTCCTGGATGAAAGTCCTCTTAAGAAACACATCGACAAGATCGAGATCAAGGCCCCGGGTTTTATCAATTTTTATTTGTCCGCGGATGGTTTCTACCATGTCTTATATGACGTCTTTAAGCAGAAGGACAAATACGGTTGTTCTAAATTCGGGGACAATGTCCCATTTTGCCTGGAATTCGTCAGTGCCAATCCGACCGGCCCTTTAACCGTGGCCCATGGCCGCCAGGCAGCGGTCGGGGACACCCTGGCTAATATCCTATTGGCTGTAGGGTTCAATGCCAAGAGGGAATACTACGTCAATGATGAGGGTAATCAGATCAATATCCTGGGACGCTCCATCAAGGTGCGCGCCCAGCAGGTCCTGGGGCTGGATGTGCCGCTATTTGAGGATGCTTATCAAGGCGAGTATATCCGTGTCATGGCCCAGGAATTCATGAAGGCCAATAATATCAAAACTTCCGCAGAGCTGGACAAACAGTCCGACGACGCATTTAGGAAATTCGGTGTTGTTTATCTGATGGACATGATCAAGAAAGATCTCGAAGATTTTGATGTTCATTTTGATGTGTGGTCGTATCAATCCAGGATCGCCAATCCCCATGCCATTGAAGAACTGCTGGCAGACCTGCGCCAGAAAGGTTTTATTTATGACAGCGAAGGGGCCTGGTGGTTTAAATCGACCTTATGGGGGGACGATAAAGACAGGGTAGTGAGAAAAAGTGACGGGCAATATACGTATTTGACCCCGGATATTGTTTATCATAAGGACAAGTTTGCGCGCGGGTTTAAACGTATTGTTAATATTTTAGGTCCTGACCATCATGGGTATATCCCAAGGATCAAGGCGGCGGCCGGTGCTTTGGGCAAATCAGTGGATGATCTGGATATTTTGATCGTCCAATTAGCCACCATCTTTCGGGACGGCAAGGAAGTTTCCATGTCAACCCGTCGGGGAGAATTCATCAGCCTGCGTGAGGTCATTGATGAGGTTGGCCGTGACGCGGCCAGGTTTTTCTTTTTGATGCGCCAGGCCAGTGCTCATTTGGAATTTGATCTGGAGTTGGCCAAAAAGCAAAGCTCAGAAAATCCGGTGTACTATATCCAGTACGCGCATGCCCGTATTTACAGTATTATCCGCAAAGCACAGGATGAATTACATTGCTCGCCCAAGACCCAGGACTTTACCTATTTACAGCAGCCCGAAGAGATGGACTTGATGCGCAAGATCGGTCTATATCCGGATGTTCTCATTGGCTGTGCTAAGGGCCTGGAGCCATTTGGCTTGGTCAGGTATTTACAGGAATTAGCCGCGGCTTTTCATAAATTTTATGATTCCTGCCGTGTGCTTGATGAGAACAAGGAACTTTCCGCCGAGCGATTGGCCCTCATTGAAGCCGCCCGCGTTGTATTAGGGAACGGGTTAAGACTATTGGGGGTTTCTGCTCCCACCAAGATGTGATTAAAATGATCAAACGCTGGTTCATTCAGCCTCAAAATCCGCAATTGCAGAAAGACATTAGCGATGCTTTGGGCATTCATCCCATCATTGCCCAGCTATTGATCAATCGCCAGATCACCAATATATCCCAGGCCAAGATGTTCCTTCGGGCAGACATGCTTTCCTTGCATAATCCGTTTTTGATGACAGATATGGACAAGGCTGTGGCCCGCATCAATCATGCCAAGCGCAATTCAGAGAAAGTCCTTATCTATGGGGATTATGACGTGGATGGGGTGACCTCCAGCGCGTTACTGCGGCGTCTGCTTAATCATCTGGGGATTGAATCCATTAATTATATTCCTCACCGGATGGAAGAAGGTTATGGTTTAAATCAGGAGGTGGCGGAGTTTGCCAGGTCCCAGGGCATTCATTTGCTGATCACGGTTGATTGCGGTATTAATGCGTTTGCTCCGATCGAGGCCCTTAATGAGGCGGGTGTTGATGTGATCGTTATTGATCATCATGAGCCGGATGGTAATAAGATACCAAAGGCCCTGGCCGTGCTAGACCCTAAACGCCAGGATTGTTTGTATCCTTTTAAACATTTATCGGCGGTGGGCCTCGTGGCAAAATTAATGCAGGCGATCTTAGGCGAGATCCTGCTGGAAGATTTGGACTTGATCGCTTTAGGGACAGTTGCCGATGTGGTGCCTTTGTTCGGGGAGAACAGGATCTTTGTCAAGAATGGTTTGCCCAGGATAGAGGGGACCGTCAAACCGGGCCTGAAGGCTTTACTGCAAGTAGCCAAGATCGCCGGCAAGAAAATGAAGCCGTATTATATCGGATTTATTTTGGGGCCCCGTTTGAATGCCGCCGGACGGATGGATTCAGCAGCAGTTTCACTGGACCTTTTATTGTCAGAAGATCCTGCCGTTGCTTTTTCTTTAGCCAATAGTCTTGAAGCACATAATTTGACCCGTCAAAAAATGCAAGGTGAGGTGGTTGATGAAGCCTTGAAAATGATCGAGGCTGATGAATTATTAAAATCCCAGGACATCATTGTTGTGCACAAGCAAGGCTGGCATAAGGGGGTATTGGGAATTGTGGCCAGCCGTATCGTGGATAAATATTACAGGCCTACGGTGGTCATTTCAGTGGAAGACGGGATAGGTACAGGATCGGCCCGTTCTGTTAACGGGTTTCATTTGCATGAAGCTTTGACCAGTTGTTCCGCGGTGTTGGAGAATTTTGGAGGACATAAGCGCGCGGCAGGTTTGCGGTTAAAATTTGATAATATCGAAGCCTTCCGTCAAGGGATCAATGATTATGCCAAATTGTCATTGCCTCAGGAGAAATTCATTCCGACCCTTGAGATCGATTGCGAAGTCCCTTTGAGCGTCCTTGACCTGACATTAATGGAACTTATCAGTTCCATGGAGCCGCATGGGGAGGGGAACCCTTCGCCGGTGTTTTGTTCCAGGAAATTGACGGTCAAAAGTCCGCCGGCCTTGATGGGCAAAGACACGATCAAATTCTGGGTCAGCGATGGGGACAAAACGATCAGCGCAGTAGGTTTTGGGATGGGTTCTTTCAGGGAGACAGTCAAATTGGGAAGCCAGGTTGATCTGGCTTATACGCTTAGCATCGACGACTGGAATAAAGCTCCAGCCGTCCAATTAATGCTTAAAGATATCAAGGGGAGTGTTTAATAAATGGTGACGTCTACCAATTATCACCATTTATTAAGCCGCTCTTTGTACTTTATTGGCTTGAATACAGCTAGTGCAGACCAGAGCCCGTTGAACGGTGCCGTTCAAAGAAATTTTGATGCGCTGCAAATTGGGAAGGACCATGCGGAAGCATTTGCCGACGACTTTAGAACCGGCGCCGCCTTTTTTCTTTTCCATACCGCGTCTTCTATATTTTCTACCGGATGTCGGGCCTTTGGCACAGACGATACAAGATCTCATGAATACACCTCTGATAATAGTTGTCATTCCCGAATGCTTTTGTCGGGAATCTTGTTAAAAATTAGAACCTTAAATATACTTGAAATCATAGGCTTGTCAAGCACAATGTGACTGCTTTAAGAACTCCCCAACCCCTCTTTGAACTAAAGAGGGGAGTGTCATGGAAAGGAAAGTATGGAACTGACCCAATTACCTGTTTATCAAAAAAGAGCATTTGTGCCTCAAAATGCCGATCTGACCGATCTTGCTACTGTTAAAAGTCTCTATGAGCGGCTGGAAGCCCAGATCATTAATTCGGCTTCTTCCTTGGAACAATGGCTGATCCATCGCTCTGAGCTTGATGCGGCCTTGTCCCAAGCCGGTTCGATCTTGTATATCCGGATGACCTGCCAAACCGATGATCCCAAAATAGCCGCTGACTATACCAAATTTGTGGAAACCATCCCGCCGGTGGTCAAGCCGATCAATGACAGGCTCAACCATAAATATGTGCACGCCCGTGAGCATTTTGTTTTGGATGTTAAACGGTATTTCGTCTATGACCGCGCGGTCAAAACTGATATTGAACTTTTTGTCGATAGTAATGTGCCGTTGCAGACAAAGGTGGACCTTTTAAGCCAGGAATACCAAACTATTTGCGGGGCCATGACGGTCAATTTTGAAGGCAAGGAACATACCTTGCCGCAAATGGGCAAGTACTTACTGGAGACTGACCGTTCGTTGCGGGAAAGGGCATGGAAGGCAACAGCCGAGCGCCGTTTCAAAGATAAAGATAAGTTAGAGGGGATCTTTGACGGGATGTTTGCTTTACGCAATACGATCGCCCGCAATGCCGGATTTTCCAATTTTACCGAATATCAGTTTAAGGCCTATCACCGCTTTGATTATGGCCCTGATGATTGCAAGAAATACCATGAAACGGTTGAGAAATTAATCGTTCCTTTAAACGGCAAGATCTTAAAGAAGCGCCGGGAGCAGATGGGTTTAAGTTCCCTGCGTCCCTGGGACACGGCGGTGGATGCGCAGGGTAAAAAAGCATTAAATCCTTTTAAAGATGCCGAGGATCTGATCAAGAGGACCGGTTCAATATTTAATAAATTAGATCCTGATTTCGGCCGTCAGTTCCAGGAAATGAATACGCTTGGCCTTCTAGATCTCTCCAGCCGCAAGGGCAAGGCCCCCGGCGGTTATCAAAACACTTTGGAAGAAGCACGCAAGCCGTTTATTTTTATGAATGCGGTCGGTATCGATGATGATGTGCGGACCTTACTGCATGAATCAGGCCATGCTTTTCATGCCCTGGCCAGTGCTGATGACGCTATCGTCGATTATCGCCATGCGCCGATGGAATTTTGCGAAGTCGCTTCCATGGCCATGGAGCTTTTAGGCGGCAGGTATTTAAGCGAGTTTTATTCGCCCCAAGATTTGCAAAGGTCTAACCGTGAACATTTGGAAGGCATTATCCAAACCCTGGCCTGGGTCGCCAATATTGATGCTTTTCAGCATTGGCTCTATGAGCATCGACAGCATTCCGCTCAAGAGCGGCTTTTGGCCTGGAACGAGTGCTATGAGCGCTACAGCGGGAATTTTATTGACTGGAGCGAACTTGCGGAAGTAAAAAATTATTTATGGCATAGGCAATTGCATATTTTTGAAGTACCATTTTACTATATCGAATATGGTATTGCCCAATTGGGTGCTTTGCAAGTTTGGCTCAATGCACGCCGTGACCCTAAAAAGGCCCTGGAAAATTATAAACAAGGATTATCCCTGGGCGGTTCGAGGCCGGTGGGGGAATTGTATAAGGCGGCAGGGATCTCCTTTGATTTTTCCAAGAAAATTATCAAACCTTTGGTAGACGCGGTGACCGAGGAATGGGAGCGTCTTATTTGATGCGAAAGTTATCCCATGAAGAGATCGTCAGCCGTCAGGTAACAAAATCAGGCAATCAGCGCCTGCCGTTATGTGTGGTGCTCAACAATATCCGAAGCTTGCATAATGTCGGCACCATTTTTCGCACCGCGGACGGGGCAGGGGTTGAAAAGATATGGCTATGCGGTATCACCGGTTATCCGCCACAGGGAGGCATTGCCAAGACAGCGCTGGGGGCAGAAGACCACGTGCCGTGGGAATACCGCGAAGATATCATAGCGTTGCTTAAAGAATTAAAACAGGCAGGATATCAGATCGTTCTTCTAGAGCAGATGCAGGGCAGTGTCAGTCACGATCAATTTAAGCCTAAGTCTCCGGTATGTTTGGTCGTGGGCAATGAGGTCGATGGCATCAGTGAAAGTTTGCTGGAACTGACCGATGCTGCCATTGAGATCGGCATGGATGGGATCAAGAATTCATTGAATGTGTCTGTGGCTTTCGGAATTGCTGTTTATCAGCTTCGCGGTCAGCTTAAAGGACAATGATGAAAGTCAAGTATACCGAAGCATTATTATTGTTATTTCCTTTTTTATGCTGGGTACTTTGCTTCCGGGATTTTTTTTCGGGGCATATTTTTCTGCAGCAGGATGCGATCTCGTATGCCAATCACATCGGGTTTTATACGGACAATTTAAGTAAGGGTGTTTATCCATTGTGGAACCCTGATTGGTTTAACGGGGCGCCCTATCATTTCTTTTTAAGGCGGATGGGGGATGTTAATCCGCTTCTTTTTTTCATTGTCTTTTTAAAATGGGCGGGTGTTCCATCGGCCAGTGCCTACCTGTGTTTTTTAGCGATGTACTATTTTTTAGCAGGGTGGGCGTTTTATTTGATCGCACGTTCTCTTTTTGTGGATCGTTTCTATGCTTTCGGCGCCTATCTGCTTTTTCTGTTCTCTTCCTGGGGCAATGAGATATTTTACAATTATATCGTTATTATTTTTGTCCCTATCATCTGGTTTTTTTATTTTCTCTTAAGTTTTTATCGAGATCCTAAAAAAGGATATTTCCTGGGGATGTGCCTGTGTGCAGGGCTTATCATCACCACCTATATCCCTTTCTTTTTCCTGACGATCCTGTCCATTTTTACGGTTTTATTCCTGTTGTTTTACCGGAAACTATCCATCGACCTATTCCAACGGACCTTTAATTTTTTTATCAAAAATAAGGTGTTTACTTCTTTTTGTATCGTTTTTCTCTTGCTGTCCTGCGTCCCCGGCTATATTTTTTACAAAGAATCCAAAAGCGGGCAATATGTCCTTCCTGACAGGCACGCAGGGTCCGATGCCGCATTGCCGATCGCGGTAAGCTTAAGCAGTGTTGCCAGCGGGGATTTTGTTAACCATGGATTTATCGACCATCTTTTCAATGACCATAAAATATTGGATATGGGCGACATTTATATTCCTTTCATTTTTTTCCTGCTCTTGTTGACCGCAACGATGGCGCGCGTCAATAAGCTGATCTTGTTTTTGCTTTTTAATATCATGGCCCTTTCATTGATCGCCATCTCTTCCGCGTCAGGGGTGTACCGCTTTCTTTTCGAGCATATTCCTTTCTTTAAGCTCATGAGGAATGTTTATTATTTCTTTTGGTTGGCTATTTTTCCGATGGGCATTTTATTGACCGTTACGGCTTGGCAGGCATTAATGATATCGATCAAGGATTCGAAAAGGAAAAATCTTTGGTTATTTTATGTGGGGCTTTGTCATTTGGCCTTTATTTTATTTTTGTTAAGACAGGATGGCACATTGTTTGGCGCCTGGGCCGCTGTTATATTCAGTCTGGCTTTTTTTGTTGTTTTTTGCATTTTCGAAGAAAGAATATCCACTCCGTTCGGGTTTTGCGCTATATTCTTGGCCGTGGTCATTCAATCATCGCAAGTCTATGGGTTTTTGGAACGAAGGATCTATCAGATACAGGAGGACTCGACTAATTTCGTCACGACTCATCCAAACAATAAAATACTTAGGATGGACTTGTATTACACGTCTCCTTGGCTTGCGTTGTTGAACGATTTTATTGATCCCGCTGTTTTGCAGAATTATATGCCGCACAAATACATTTTTTATGACAATGTGGTGCCGTACAATGATTCACCCGGTTCTTTAAAGACATTTGAATTATCAGCGGCTTCTCATACCAATATTGCCTATGTGTCAAAATTCGAAAGTGAACCGGGTGATTGGAGGGCCAATACTTTTGTCAACCCTCAGGCCAACTATGACCCCCTGGCGTCTGGTGAAATCTTGTCGATAAGCAATGATGCTAATACGTTCAAATTTAAGACCCATCTATCCTTTAGCCGGTTTTTGGTCATCAACGATAATTATAACAGCGCCTGGCATGCCTTTATCAATGGCCATCCGGCACGACTGCTCAGGGCCAATGTTGCTTTTAAAGGTTTGTGGATACCTGCGGGTGAGAATCAGGTCCTTCTTCGCTATGCGGATAACCGGTCTTATATCATCCATATAGGACTGATCTTTATTTATCTGGGGGTATTCATCTATTTGCTGGTGTTATTAAAAACCTATGTTTAAAAATCCAGGACCAATCATGCGTTTTTTCCAATGGCTTTTCACCAGGATAGCGGTGATCTATGTCATCATCGTCATTGTTTGCCTGACCTGTGTCAATCTAAAGACGCTGGATGAACGTATCAAGGTCCGGCGTTTAAACCAGGCGGTGCCTAATTTTACGGACTTGATCAATTTTTCCATGGGTAAGATGAGCCAACAGGATGTGAATTGGCTGCCTTATAGGAGATATTTTGAGCTTATCTTGCGTTATTTGCCGGATGATCTGATCACCAAGCAATTGCTGGGTTATGTTGACTATTATTCGGGGCACGAGGACAAAGCGATCGATCTTTTAAAAAGTTCAATCGTGATCAAAGGCCAGCATTTATTTTGGTCCAATTACAATTTAGGCGTGATCTATTATAAAAAAGGGATGTGGCAGCAATCTGCGGAATATTTGTTTAATACCCTGGCGTCAAATCCCCAGCTGGCCATATTTTTCATGAAGGATTCGATCATCTACAAGCAGATCTTTGCTAATCCGGTTTTGACATACTCCTATGATGAAGGGATAGCTACGGCAAAAAGCAATGTGTATGTTTTATTATTGTCATGCCTTAATAAGATGGGGCAGTACGATAAGGTGTTTGCTGTATCCAGCATCGCGCTTGCTGATGGGAGCTTATTGTCTAAAGATGCCTTTTATTACTACGCAGGGCTGGCATTTTTTGAAACAGGCCAGGAACAAAAGGCTTCAATGTTCTTTCAAAAAAGTCTAACCTTAGAAAAGAACAATCCTGACATCTATTATTATTTGGCCAATATTTACCAAAAAGCCGGACAATCAGCCCAGGCCCGTGACCTGTTGCAGTTATCTTACGTCCTTCACCAGAAGAATGACCCGCGGTTTCCTTATGATGCGCATGTCGCACTTCGCATTTTTTAAAGCCTGTCAATAGAAGTACTTGCAAAAGAAAGAAGCAGCGTTTAGAATAAAAAGAAATGAAACTACATACCGAAGCTAAAAAACTCCTGCGCAACAGAAAGGTGATCGAAGAGATCAACCGTCATAAATGGCTTGAAAGCGAGATCGCGGGCTATGATATCGGATTTGAAGCCGCGGCGGAAGATTGGCTTAAAAAACACGCCGGCGTATGGGTTGCTTATCATAGCAAAGCAGTAAAAAAGCCCCTGAAAAAGCCTGTGAAAAAGTCCTTGAAAAAGCGATCCGTGAAGAAGTGATCCCTCAAACCATCAAGCCATTACTTACTGATTTTACCAATAAGCTCCTGCAAAATTTAGGTGATAATGTATCTGCGGTCCTTGTCTATGGATCAGCGGCCGGCATCAATTACCATCCAGGGGTATCTAATATCAATATCGCTGTCATCGTCAAAAAACTGGATTTTGCGGTTTTAAAACAAAGTGTGGCCTTAACCAAGTGGGGGCATCAGCATAAAATCGCGACACCCTTGTTTTTGACCAAGGATTATATCCATAGCGCGCTTGATGTTTTTCCCCTGGAATTCACGGAGATCAAGGAACAGCATAAGGTTATTTGGGGAGAAGACATATTCAAGGACCTGCAGGTCCCGCTTACCGATGTGAGGCTATTATGCGAACAGCAGTTAAAGGGTAAATTACTGCATTTGCGTCAGGCCTATCTGGAAATCGGGTCCAATCCCGTTCTTTTAAAAAAGCTTCTTGTCAGCGCCTTAAGTGACCTGGTCCCGGTTTTTCGTCAGCTGATCAACCTTAAAGGTCAAAAGTTAAATCCTCAAAAAGAAGAGATGTTAAAAGACTTAAGTCAGTATTTTTCTTTGGATCCGTTGCCATTATTAGCTATTTACCAGGATAAACATAAGAAGTCGGTTATTCCTTCCCACCAGGTGGAATCGCATTTTCAGAATTTCATCGTTCAATTGGAGTCCTTGGCCCGTCAGATGGATGCATTATGAGATCCTTTTTTTCGTTGTTTTTCTTTTCCCTATCGATCGTTAATTCAGCCTCTTTGAGCTTGGCGCAAAATGTTTCGTACCCGCCGGCAAGTGGTTATGTGGTTGACCAGAGCGGTATTATCGATCCTGCGGCTCAAAGCCGACTGGAAGCCTGGATCCTTGAATTAAAGCAGAAAACCACCGCTGAGGTGGCTGTGGTCATTGTTGATAGCACAGACCCGTTGTCCGTCGAAGAATACGCGGTCAATTTATATCAGCGATTTGGTATTGGTCAAAAGGGTAAAGATAATGGGATCTTGTTTTTAGTTGCGTATAAAGACCATCATATGAAGATTGAAGTGGGTTATGGCCTGGAAGGAGCGGTTACTGATGCCTTAAGCAGTCATATCATCAATAGCATCATCGTTCCGGAATTCAAAGCAGGCCAGTATTCCCAGGGTATTGAGAAAGGGACAGCGGCTATTGTCACCTTGATCGCTAAAGAGTATAATGTCACTCTTACTGGTGTTCCCCAGCCGGTTTATCAGGACCAGGGCAGTAATGATTCTGTTTGGACCTTGGTCCTCATCATTTGTATATTCTTGTTTCTTTTTATAGGCCGCGGTGGAAATTGGTTTTTCCCCTTGTTCTTGGGAGGCGGTTTTGGCGGGGGAAGTTATCGGGGCGGCGGTGGTTTTGGAGGCGGCGGAGGATTTGGCGGGGGCTTCGGAGGTTTTGGCGGCGGCATGAGCGGCGGCGGCGGGGCGAGCGGAAGTTGGTAATCAATTAGGAGAAATTATATGAACAAAATATTAATAGCTATCGGTGTCATTGTTGTTATTGTTTTTATGGCTTTTGGCTGGTATCAAAGCGGCTATAATCAGATGATCGGCCTTGATCAGCAGGTTAAATCAAGCTGGTCACAGGTTGAAAATCAATTGCAACGGCGTTCAGACCTGATCCCTAATTTAGTCAGTACGGTCAAAGGCTACGCGGCGCATGAAAAAGGGATCCTGGAAGAAGTGACACGTTTGCGCAGCCAATGGGGACAGGCCGCGAATATCCCTGATAAGATGGCTGCAGCTAATTCCTTGGGCGGCGCCTTGTCGAGGCTATTATTAGTCACTGAAAATTATCCTAACTTGAAAGCCGATCAGAATTTTTTGGAATTGCAAAGTCAGCTGGAAGGCACGGAAAACAGGATCGCTGTTGAGCGTATGCGTTATAATGAGGCGGTCCAGGCCTTCAATACCTATCAGCGCAGTTTATTCGGCAGTTTTTTTGCCTCTGCGACCCATTTAACCGAACCGGCCATTTATTTTAAGGCACCTGAACAGGCAGAGGAAGTGCCGAAAGTTAATTTTTAAAGCGGGCCGAGACAAGCTCGGCCCCGACGCCCTCTTAATTATAAAAAGGGAATGAATAATTTAGAAAGGTTGTTATGTCTTTAGAATTGAAGAAATTATCAAATTTTTCCGGCCGTCCGGGTCCTTTATTGCTCATCGTGATGGATGGGGTTGGAATCGGCAAACAGGATGACAGCGACGGTGTGCATTTAGCCAAAACGCCTTGCCTCGATGAATTGATGACAACCAAGTTTTATACCCAGCTTAAGGCCCACGGCACAGCCGTTGGCATGCCTAGCGATGAGGATATGGGGAATTCTGAAGTAGGGCACAATGCCTTGGGGGCCGGCCGCGTTTTTGATCAAGGGGCCAAGCTTGTTCAAAGGTCGCTTGAAAGCGAGGCTATATTTGAGTCCGAGGTCTGGGAAGCATTAGTGGACAGGGTCAAGGAAGAGAATAAGGTTTTTCATTTTATCGGCCTTTTGTCCGATGGCAATGTGCATGCGCACATCGACCAATTATTGGCCATGGTACGTCATTGCGCCGAGGAAGGGGTGCGCCGGGTTTGTCTCCATGTGCTTTTAGATGGACGTGATGTTTATGAAAAATCAGCCCTAAGCTATATTGAAAAAACTGAGAACGTGCTCAAAGAGATCAACAGTACACACAAAAATTTTGAATACCGGATCGCTTCCGGCGGCGGGCGTATGGTCACCACCATGGACCGTTATAACGCGGATTGGACGATCGTTGAACGCGGATGGAAGGCCCATGTCCTGGGACGCGGCCGGCGTTTTACTTCAGCCAAGGAAGCGGTGGAAACGTATTACAAGGAAGATCCCAAGATCACCGACCAATACATGGATTCTTTTGTCATTGAAGACGACGGCTCACCGGTTGGGACCATTGAAGACGGGGATTCTGTCGTGGTATTTAATTTCCGGGGAGACAGGGCCATTGAAATATCCATGGCTTTTGAAAAAAAGGAATTTGATAAATTTGACCGTGTCCGCACGCCTGATGTGCTGTTTGCCGGGATGATGGAATACGACGGGGACTTGCATATCCCTAAGAATTATTTGGTATCCCCGCCGCAGATTGAAGGGGCAGTGGGCGAGTATATGTGCGCTAATGGTATTTCATCCTTTGCTATTTCCGAGACCCAAAAGTACGGTCATGTGACGTATTTTTGGAACGGCAATAAATCCGGCTATGTCAATGAGAAGCTCGAGACCTATATCGAGATCCCGTCGGATAAACTCCGTTTTGACCAGGCGCCTAAAATGAAGGCCATTGAGATCGCGGAGAATTCCATCGGTCTTTTAAAAAGCGGTAAATATAAATTCGGGCGTCTGAATTTCCCTAATGGCGATATGGTGGGGCATACCGGCGTTCCTGAGGCCATCATCACTGCTGTTGAAACAGTAGACCAGGAAGTTGCCCGGTTGCTTGACGTGATCAAGGAATTAAACGGGATTGCTGTTGTGCTGGCTGATCATGGCAATGCGGATGAAATGTTCACGGTCAAAGGCGCCAAAAAACAGGTCAGCACCGCGCATTCATTGAACCCTGTTCCTTGCGCCATTGTTGATTACGGTTATCAGGGCGAATATGAGATGGCCCATCCCAAAGATGAGGGGCTCGCTAATGTGGCGGCTACCTTGTTAAACCTTTTGGGTTTTGAAGCGCCGGCCTCGTACGCGGCTTCGTTAATCCGATTCAAGTCTTGATAGTGATGTCCATTCAAGAACGGATCCCACAAGCAGTTTATCAATTAAAATTCCAATCAACCCATGAGCAGGGATTAGCCTTGGCCCGTGCCGTGCTATTGAATTTGGGTTATCTAGAAACAGACTTGGTACGTTCTGATTCGGGCAATCAGGGGAGTTTTGAATTATTCGATGAGAAGCCGGTAAAGTTTAAGCGTGTCCAAAAACTTTTTAGAACCCTGCGTTTAAAAGGTGTCAAGGTCCAGTATCGACGTCTTAAGCCCGCAGATTGGGTGACCCGATGGAAGGACCAATGGAAGCCTGCAGCTTTGACCAAAACATTGGATGTGGTACCGGTGTGGTGTAAGAGTAAGTATAAACTCCGACGAGGACGAGATTTTATTTTGATGGACACGTTATTGTCTTTTGGCACAGGTTTACATGAGACCACCCAAATCATGGCCCAATTCATTGAAGATAACAGGGGTATTTTTAAGACTTTTTTGGATATTGGCACCGGAACAGGGATCTTGGGCTTTGTTGCGTTAAAGAATGAGGCCGCTAAGGTGATTGGCATTGATATTGGGCAGTTGAGCGTTCAGGCCGCTCGTGATAATATGAAAGCCAATGATCTGTATTTTAATGTCAAGAAAGCGGACATTAAGACTTTTAAATCCAGCTTGTCTTTTGATTTTGTGGCGGCCAATTTGATCACGGATGATCTTATAACTCATGCCAGGAAGATATTAAGTTTAGTTAAGAATAATGGTTTATTAGCTGTGTCTGGGATCTCTCTGACAAATTTAGCAAAAATTCGTAAGGCATACGGGCTTTTACCATTAAAATGCATTAGAATATCCAAGGGCAAACAATGGTCGGGACTCTTATATCAAAAGATGATGTCATAGAATCTTTTGTCCGGTCTTCAGGGCCGGGCGGGCAAAATGTTAATAAGGTTTCCACCTGTGTGGTGCTTTATCATAAGCCTACCAGGATCATCATTAAATGCCAAAAGCATCGCAGTCAATATCAAAACCGGCAGGAAGCCTGGGGTCTGCTGCAGGAAGCTTTAGATCAAAGAGAGATCAAACAAGAATCCACCCGTAAAGCCAGACGCGAAAAAGTAAGGCGCCAAAACCGCAAACGGTCGTTGTCAGCTAAAGAGCGGATGCTGAAGAATAAAAAGAAGAATACCTTAAAGAAAGAAAATCGGAAAAAATCACAAAGTTGGGATTAGATCGCTGCGGGTGGCGAGGAGCGGCGTTCAGGGGCGCACGGCAACGGTGGCCGGACCTAAATAGGGAAACCACCTTTCA
>CAZASA010000045.1:0-16700 GCA_964487685.1 uncultured Planctomycetales bacterium | reverse complement strand
CTTTGCTCTTCGATCTGGCCTTTCCAATAGATATCTTCCATCATTTTATTAAGGATGGTGGCCTGATACCCGGTTGCGCGGCGAACACCTTGGGCATCGAACATCGTGACCATGGCAAAAGCAGCTGCCACCGCGAACAAAGGGCTGTTAAAACCATATTCCAAGCCAACGGAGGTAGCCAATGCTGATGCCCCGGCCGCGTGGCTGGAAGGCATGCCTCCGGTGCCGATGAACCAGCGGAAATTAAACTTCTTTTCCTTGAGCACTCCCAAGATGACCTTGATCGTTTGCGCTAAAAACCAAACGGCCATGGTGATCAAAAAGATCCGATTTTGAAAGATCTCCGGAAAAAACGAATGTGGGTATAAACCTAACATGTTGTAAATGCCCTATTCCTTAGACATCAAAAGGTTGGGGCGCTTGACTGATAATTCCCTTTATGTTAGGCTACATTATATTCTTGCTCCCCAAAAAAGCAAGTGATGCTTTAAAGCTGCTTACCCCCTAAGCAGACGTCTTTAAACCTTAATCTCCCCTATCAGTTAGGATGCCCTATGTTAGCGCGAATCTCTTCGTTTGGCCTTAACGGCTTAGAAGCCTATCCTGTTGGTATTGAAATAGATATAAGCCCTGGGCTGCCTAATACCATCGTGGTAGGTATGCCTGACAATGCTGTTAAAGAAAGCCGCGAGCGTATCCGTGCGGCCATCAAAAATAGCGGTTTTGAATTTCCAGCTCAAAGGATCACGATCAATTTGGCCCCTGCGGACACCAAAAAGCAGGGGCCTTGTTATGACCTGGCCATTGCCTTGGGGGTTTTAGCGGCCCAAGGGGTGGTCCCTCAAGAGGCTTTAAACCATTATGCCTTTATCGGTGAGCTTTCATTGGACGGTCGTATCCAGCCTGTTCAAGGGGTATTATCCGTGGCCTTAGCTGCCTCATTGGGCAATTACCGCGGCCTCATCGTCCCTTTTGAAAATGCCAAAGAGGCGGCCCTGGCAGGATCTCCGGTTTTCCCTGCCCGTCATTTAAATGAAGTGACTGCTTTCTTATTGGATCCGCAAACAATAAGTCCTGTGAAAACTGATCTTGAATTCCTGATCAAAAATACCTGCCGCAACCATTTGGATTTTAGCGAAGTAAAAGCCCAGCAAACCCTAAAACGGGGCCTTGAAATAGCTGCTGCCGGCGGCCATAATGTACTTCTTATCGGC
Source organism: uncultured Planctomycetales bacterium (assembly GCA_964487685.1). GTDB lineage: Bacteria > Omnitrophota > Gorgyraeia > Zapsychrales > Fredricksoniimonadaceae > JABDGZ01. The sequence continues at coordinate 15,486 of CAZASA010000045.1, read as the reverse complement.
GCACCCGGCAGCGGAAAAACCATGCTGGCCAAACGCCTGACCACAATATTACCGGACATGACCCCGGCGGAAGTCCTACAAACCACCCAGATCCATTCGGTGGCCGGCCTTCTTAAGAATACCGACGGTATCGTCAATCAACGCCCTTTTCGCGCCCCTCATCATACGGCCTCGGATGTAGCCATCATCGGCGGCGGCAATGGTCCGCGTCCCGGCGAAGTGACCCTGGCGCATAATGGTGTTCTGTTCCTGGATGAGTTCTTGGAATTCAACCGCCATGTCCTGGAAGTGTTACGCCAGCCTCTGGAAGACGGCCATGTCACCATCGCGCGTTCCAAAGGAAGCCTTCGTTTCCCGACACGTTTTATGCTGATCGCGGCCATGAATCCCTGTCCTTGTGGATGGAAGGATGTGCCGGGCAAGACTTGCCGCTGCTCCAGCCTGCAGGTAGAAAAATACCGGCATAAGATGTCCGGCCCGCTCTTGGACCGCATCGATATCCATTTACACGCCCTGCCCTTAAAGACCCGCGAACTCGTCGACGTTCCCCTGGAAGAGACCTCCCAAGCCATTAAAGAACGCACGAGCAGGGCCCGCCAGGTCCAATGGGCGCGATTTAGCGGCCTGCCTGTCCTGTGCAATGCCCAGATGGAAACAGCCCATTTGAGGAATTTTTGCCCCCTCTCCAAAAAAGCCAAAACGATCCTGATCGCCGCCATGGAAGAACTAAAATTCTCCGCCCGTGCGCACGATAAGATCCTCAAAGTCGCCCGCACGATCAGTGATCTAGCCGGAGCTCCCGAGATCCAACCCGAACACATCGCCGAGGCGGTAGGTTACAGGTCGTTGGATAGGCCGTCTTTTTAGAATTACGTGAGAGGTTACTTCAGATTTTGCGAGCAATCCTGCAGTTTTTGGGACAATGCGTAGATCACCTTGCCTTGTTCGTTGATCTTGTCCAAGGCCTGTGATAATTTGCTTTCGATGGGGCTGTTCTTGCCAGGCGCCCTTAATTGATCTAATTGATCCTGAAGGTCTTTGATCTGTACATTCGCCTCTTTTAATTGTACGCGAAGGTCCTGGACTTTGTCCTTGTGCTGCAATTCCTGCTGGGCCGCGGCCAACTGGTCCTTTAGGCTTTGGAATTCCTTGCTTTGCGCCAGGAATTCTTTTTTATACTCGTCGGCATTGGCCTGGACTTTCAGCAGCATGTCATCCTTTTGCTTCAATTGTACGCTGGCCTCTTTGTAGGCTTTTCTCAGGAAATCAATCTCGTCGCTGTTAGTCGTAACGCTAGGCAGCTGTCCGGGCGCTTGCTCTAATTGCTTCTTAAGACGCTGAACAGCTTCCTGCATCATCGAAAGACTTAAATCCTTGACTTGGGAATCCTTGTCCTTGGCCGCATTCGATTGCTGAACATCGTATAACTCCTCTTTGATCTTGATGACCTGGGCTTCCTTATCCTGCAGCCTGGCGTTAAGATCAGTGACCTGCTTTTCCATCATGGCCTGATAATTCTTGAATGTCATTAACTCTTCTAACTGTTTATTATTGACGCTGTCCTTGGCTTCCAATTTTTTCTGGTAGTCGTCTGCCATCGCCGTCATTTGATCGGATTGGCTGGATTTATTGTCAAGCTGTGCCTTTAATTGCTCTGTTTTATCCTGCTGGCTTAGCAATTGCTGCTTTAAGGTGTCTGCCTCCAATTTCACCTTTTGGTCTTCCTGGAGTTGGGTCTTCATCTGTGCGACCAGCACTGCTTGCGCCTGGGCCTCGGTGATCTTGTCTTCCAGTTCCGTCTTCAATAATTCCAATTGCTCATTCTTCTGGGCCAACTGATCCTTCAATAACTGGGTACTGACGCTATTGTCCGTTTGGATTGTGCTTGTCTGGCCGGAGCTTTTGGCCAATTGAATATTTATAGCATTCACCTGACTGCTTAAGAAATCAATGTTTTTCTCTAAATGACTAAAATCATTGTTGTGTAAACTCACGTCATCCTTGATCTCCTGAACTTCCCGCTGGACCTGCTGCAGGGACATTTGGTATCTTTGGGCGGTCAATTGATAATACTCTGACTTTTTCTTGGTGACAGCCGCGACCTGATTTAACCAGCGGATAGAATCATCTTTTACTTTCAAGGCCTGTGACAGGGCAAGGAGTTTATTTTCCAACTGAGCAATGACCTGGTCCTTGGCCGCCACTGTCGAATTATCGGCGGATGGCGACAGCGGCTGCTGAGTATTCGTTGGTCTAACAATAATAGGAGGCAAATCCAATCCAACCTTCGTATTTAATGAAATATACTTACCAGCCTCCTGTTTTAAATTATCTATCTGTTCGTGTTGGCTCTTGATCACTACTTCATTATTGATGGCCTCTTGTTCATCGGAGGTTAAATTGTCTTTCAGCTGTGCGATTTGACGGTCTTTTTGGGAGATCGTATCATCATAGCCTGAGATCCGCTGGTCTAATTCGCCAAGCCTTTGGGTAAGGATCTCAACCTTAGCCTTTTGCTGTTGGACTAAATTTTGGAGTTGTTGATTACTACCGACGGCCCCGAGCTTATCATTCAAGGCCGTCATTTCATTCTTAAGGTCATCCAGGATCTTGTATTTTTCCCCGATCAAATCCCGTCTTAGCACCAAATTCTGCCCTATGCTCGTAATGTCGTCGGCATCGATGGTCAGATCGATCAGTTCCTGGTACTTGGAAATTCTCTTTTTGGGAATGGTGGGTGCGGGGGCCTGGTTCTTTCGCATAAGCCCCTCGATGGCAGCAGCATTTTCCTGGTTTTCCCGGTCTATCTGAAGGAATTGCTGGTTCATGCCGCTCCAGTCATAGGGCTGGACAAGGATCGGGGGGATCTCAAAGACTTCAGTTGCTAGTCCCAGATTAATGCTGGAAAAAAAGAAGCAAAGGACCAAGGTGCTGATACCAAATTTTCTAAACATAGGAATTCCCACAAATTTATACATATCAAGACGCTGTTTCGGAAGTATAACATCCGCTGGGGCGGGTGTCAAGGTGACCGGACAAAGGTGCCTAATTCTGGGGATAGACGGACTTTTGCCCTTCCGGTGAAATGCCTTTGGCAATGAATTCGCGCTCTTGCTTAGAAAGGCTTTTAAGGGCCTCATCAATTTTCTTAAACCCCTGGGTGTAGATGAAAAATTCTTCCGTCGGTATGAATACTTCAAATTCCTTGGACGTGACCTCACATTGGCCAAAGACCCTGATCCTTTTTTGCTGGGCCTCAAAATACCGCTTGAATTTAAACGGCACGATCGGAGGGTTTCGGATGGGAAGGTCCTGGATCATATGCCCCGCGTCGTGCGTGTCATCTTATACGCGTAGACATAATGCGGGCTGTCTTTACCGCCGGGCCCGCCTTTACAGCCTTTTTTTAGGAATATCGATTCAATGGTCTTGGCCATGGATTCTGACCCGGCATCCCGGTATATCCATGCCCCGCCTTCTTGAGATACATTGTGGCTTTGGAACAAACGCTGGTCAGGGTTAGCCGCAACACCCACATACCATTCCCGATAACCTTTTCCACCCTTATTAATGCAAACATCAATTTCCGTTTCAATGCTCATATGGTCCTTCCTTAATAATACTTTAGGTCCTGACTTAAGACTTTTGGTCATTTTCTTTGATTAGTTTTGAAAGTTTGGAAAAATTCTTGGAAAGCCAGGAAAGCACGGCCATTTGTTTCTTGGTCTGCTTGAGTTCCCTGGCAGGAGATCCCCAGATGGCGGCATTTTCCCCGATGTCCCCGATGACCCCGCTTTGCCCTCCGATGCTTGTATTTTGGCCAACGGTGACATTATCAATGACCGCGACCTGTCCGCTCATCGTCACATTGTCCCCGATGACACTACTACCGGCGATCCCGCATTGGGCGGCCATGATCACATTTTTCCCGATCTTCACATTATGCGCAATATGGCATAGATTATCGATTTTTGACCCTTCCCCAATGACCGTACAGCCCAAGGACCCTCGATCGATGGTGGAATTAGCGCCGATTTCAACGGAATCCTCGATGACCACTGTCCCCAGCTGCGGGAATTTGTAAATTTTCCCCTGGTCCCTGACATACCCAAACCCGTCTGAACCCACCACGACCCCGCTGTGCAAAATAACATTATTCTTCAAAATTGAACTTTCATAAAGCACCACATTAGGGTACAAATGGCCATACTCCCCTATCTTGCAGTCCTTCTTGATCACACAGCCGCTTTCAATGATCGTATGTTCCCCTATTTGCACATTCTCTTCAATGGTCACATGGGGACCGATGCGGACGTTATTCTTCAAAATGAAGGAGTCAGGGATAACCGCCGTGGGGTGAACAAAGGAGTGGGCATCGAGTTTTACATGAAAGGCATTATAAGCGATCAAAAATGCCAATTTTGGGTTATTGACCCTGATCAGGGTCTTGGTGGATTTTCTGGAAGTCTTTGTCGTCAGGATACAGGTCGTCAGGCTGGTCTCTGCAAGTCCAAGCCTATCATCGTCAGCGGCAAAAGTAAGGTCACCCAACCGTGCTGACTCAATGCCTCTTAAATCTGTGATATCGGCATTGTCATCGCCTTCAATGGTTCCTTCTATGAGAAGAGCCAGTTCTTTGATCTTCAAGAAGCGTAGTATACATCAAAAGGGCGTGGCCGTCTATGTATTAGAAATGGGGAGGTTATTAATGCTTAGCGGGGACTATTTTGATGCGGGCGCGGGTTGCGGCTTGAGGTCCACCACTTTGACAACTTTTAAATTCTTATCGTATTTAACAATTTTTTCCGGGCTCACAACGATGAGTCCTCCATCGGGGGAGGCGACCGCGCTTTCATTCATGTTCCCCATCCTGCGGATTTGACGGCGTATATCCTGGACCAAACCGGCTATTTTTTGCTCATCGCCGGATGTCGAGGTACTCGCCGCTGCTGCCTGCTGGGGAGGCTTAGGATTACGCCTCTCCATAAACCTTTCCAGGGAATCTTTTTCATCTTTGAATTTCGTTGTTTTCTTGGCCGCGGCCGAGGCAGACGCTGTGTCCTTGACCGGGAGTTGGACCTTGCTGACTTTCTTGCCGTCGATATTCGCGATCTCGCCAAGGAAGTATGTTTCCGGCGATCCTTTGACATCCATTGTTACATACAATTCCGTGCGTCTCATGATCTGACCAGTTACTTTCTGGCCGGAATCAAGGATGATAAAATCCGCGTAGGCAATGGAAGGCAAGCAGTAACCGCCAATAAAGACAGTCGCTGTAAGGATCAGGGATCTAAACACAAAATAACCTCATAATTCACCTTATTATATTCTTTTATTTAAAATAGAACTATTTTCGACAATAGTCAACGAAAGTTTGGGAAAACAAAGACCCTTGATAAGTTAGTATAGATAGATATACTAGAGTTGCAATGTTGAAATTCAGAAAAATATTGTTTTGGGCCTTCTATTTGCTAGCCATTGTCATTCTTGTTGAAGGGACCAGCCGTTTTGTCCTGTTAAAAACATCCCTGATGGCCAACCGGCCCATTGAGTGCGATTCTTGGTTTAGGATCGAGCTCATCAAGCACCTTCAAAACAGTATCCGCCGTAAAACCCTCCTTACCGGCAATTTCGGCCATGCCTGTTACCATCCGTTAAGGGGTTGGAGCATGTTCCCTAATATCCATGAAGCCCCGCTTGGGAGTCATGAGGCGATACAGACAAATTCAAAAGGTATCCGGGCCAATGTGGAATATTCTTATCAGAAGGCCCCCTCCAAGACAAGGATCCTCGTGCTGGGCGATTCATTTACCTTCGGCGCTGAGGTTGGTAATACGGAAACCTATCCTTATTGCCTGCAGGAAATGCTGCCGCATGCCGAGGTGATTAATTTAGGGGTCAATGGCTACGGCCACGACCAGATGCTGCTTTACTTAAAAGAAGAAGGGATGAAATACCATCCTGATATCGTCATCCTGGGTTTTCTTAATGACGACAGGCATCGGAATTTGCTCAATATCCGACATTTCCCAAAGCCCCGTTATGAATTGGATCAAAACAAATTAACGCTCACCAACGTGCCCGTGCCCACCCTTTCATCCTTATATAAAAACGAATTCTTCCGGCCTAAATTCATCGATCTGATCAATATCTTATACGCAGAAATCCAGGCAAAACTTAAGGTATCCCCCTCAACGGATAAAATAACCGCGGCCATACTTGATGAGATAATAACAACGATCAATGGGATAAAAGCAAAACCGGTTTTTGTATTTATACCCTTCCCGCAGGAAGTCCAACAAGGGGCGGCTTACGAAAACGGAGATCCGGAAAAATTTTTCCGGGACTATTGTCAAACTAGGCATTTAAACTGCTTGTCTACTGATGGATATTTCAATAAAGCCGTAAGTCGTGGGTCAATTTTAAAAACTGAAGGTCATTGGGACAGCACAGGAAACCAGATCATCGCCGCGGCGATCCGGGACTATCTCCTCAAAGCAATCACCCGACACTCGTCATCTCCTTGATCTTGGCCAATAAAAATTTAAGCTCGATAGGCTTGGCCAGGATGATATTCCCGCCGCTCTTTTGTCCTTCATTCTGTTCATTAGACTTTGTCTGCAACGCGGAAAGAAAAATGATAGGAATGCCCATGGTTTGAGGATTTTCCTTGAGCTTTTGCGCCGCCTCCGTGCCATCCATGCCGGGCATCATGATATCAAGGATGATCAAGTCAGGCTGGCATTCTTCGGCCTGCTCAAGGGCCTGTTGGCCGTCTGAAGCTGTAATGGTCTCAAACCCCTGCTCTTTAAGCCGTGCCACCAATACCTTGACGATATCCGGCTCATCATCCACCACTAAGATTTTTAAGGCCATACATCCTCCTTCTTAGGCCATAAGGCCTTTGACCGGTAAAATAAAATAGAATGTCGAACCGTTGCCAAATACTGAAGACACCTGCATGCTGCCCTGATGGTCTTCAATGATCTTTTTAGATATGGCCAGTCCCAACCCTGTGCCGCCGGTCTGCCGCTCTTTTCCGCTTGAGATCTGGGAGAAGCTCTGGAACAATTTATCCAGGTCTTCTTTTTTAATGCCGATTCCCTGGTCAGTCACAGAGACCTTGACCGAATCATGGCCTACCCTCTCAGAAGCCAAGGTAATTGTACCTTTTTCCGTGAATTTCATGGCATTATTTATCAAATTGATCAAAACCTGGATGATCTTGTCCGTATCAAACTCCAACGGCGGGACCTCCGGGCTTAAATGGATGTGCACCGCAAGCCCTTTGTTCTTCATGGGCAGTTCAAAGCTCTGTCCGGTCTCAGCAATGATCTTATTGATGTCCTGCAGGATCATCTTGTATTCCACGCGCTGGGATTCCAATTTCTGATAATCCAGGACATCATTGATCAAGCGCGCCAAGCGGTCCACATTGCGTTTGGCGGTCTCCAGGAAATCTTTTTGCCCGTCGTTGATGGCACCGGCACCGCCCTCATAGACGATAGCAACACTTTCTTTGATCACGGTCAAGGGTGTCCGTAATTCATGGGACACCATGGAGGTGAACTCTGACTTGATCCTGGCCGCTTCAAGGACCTTTTCTTCCGCCCATTTACGTTTAAGGTCTATTTGATTAAGCAGCTTGGCATTGAACCAAATAACCAAGGCAAAAATAACAGTGACGCTGATGGTGTAAATGGCGACCCCGATCTCCGTGCCGTATAATCCTGCTTTCTGGCCTTGCAGGCTAAGTACGCTAAGGACCGCCGGCAGGAATATGGAAACCGGTAACAAACTTCGGATGGTAACACTTCCCAAGCGTTGCCCGCTTAAGGTCGCCATCAACCCATATTGGGGACGGGAACAAAAAAATGCGCCGCACAAAAGGATGAATGAAATAGCCGTGTTAAATGACATCGAAATATAAAAAGGGGCCGCGCGGGTAAACGAGGAAATATTATAAATATAGCCCATCCCGGCGAAATAAGCGGAAAGGACAACGGCCAGCATCAAGTAATCCGTCGGATGATACCGGTGATCATTGGGCCTATTGAGGGTCACCAGCGCAGCACCTACTAAAAAAAAATTCAATACGGTGACCGGGGCCATTTGGTCGGTGAGTAATTTCTCACGGAACATCCGAAAATCGATACCCGCGTGCCAGCCCAAGATGTATTCACTTAGCCTGAAAAAAGCGATCAGCAAAACAGACAGGCCTAAAAGCCTGCCCCATCGCGAAACAACGGCGTGGTCAATGAGTAAAATGGATGCCGCCGATAGGATAAAACAAAATGCCGTCATGGGGTTAAGTGAGACGGTGTCAGGAGAGATGTCCTTCAACGGAATGAAATTTAATTTCCACGCCGCTATGGCCAGTATCCCTGAGGCAATGACGACAAAACAAAGAATACCGGAAAGGGTCTTGAAGATTTTCGGTTGATGGGCATTGATATCATTCATTCCGATAAATCATAACACAAAAAAAGGCCCATCGGTAGTCTCGATGGGCCTTAAATTAACATGATTTCGGTCATTTTACTTCCAGGATAATGTTCCTGGTGCCGATCTCATTAGGGACTGTATCCCGTGCACAAGGGTCATTGACCCATTTGCCGTCGACATTGAAACGGTACTGATAAATGCCTGGTTTTAAATTTAACTTGCCTCTCCAGACGCCGACTAAGTCCCTCTTCAGATTAAAAACGCCGGGGGTCCAATTATTAAAAGTTCCTGCGACGCTGATATTATTAGCCCTGATCGCCGAAAAAACAAATCTCACGGGTTTGCCCTCCTGGAGGGTTTCCGATGAGCCCTGTCTCTCTTTAACCATATTATTAGTTTCCATTTCTGGCCTCCTTTCTAAAAGTTTGGAATTATCTTTATTGGGTAATTCCTCTGATATATTGATCGAACATCCGATCAAGTGTGTTGTTCTTTAATTTATAACTAAAATCGCTCAAAGCCCAGAACACGACCGCGGCCTGGACCATCCCGAAAAATGCGATACCTGCCGCGTCGACATCCACATCTTTTCTGATCTTCTTGGCTTTGATCCCTTCCCTTAAGACCCCCTTTAAGATCTCCTGGTAGACCGCCATGACCTTAAACATCTTTTTTTTGATCCTTTTGTCCCTGATCGTGAAACATTCATTGATCACGATGGTGGTCATGCCCTTGCGTTGCTCCGCATTGGATAGATGAGTAAAGAACATCTTCTTTAATTTGGCGATAGGGTCCCCGGAAAACCGTGCCGGTATCTCAATGACCGTCAACAGTGAATTCTCCACATCATCGATCAAAAGACTGATGATCTCATGCTTGCTTTTAAAATGCCTGTACAGCGCCCCGTCCGTCAGGGACATTTCCTGGGCGATCGCCCGTATCGTCAGGTTCTCAAACCCCTTTGAAATAATGATCTTCTTGGCCGCATCAACGATCGCCTGCTGGCGATGTGTCCTTTGCGCGTACTTGTCCTGATCCGCCATTCGTACCGTCCTTGTAAGTAAATGTTTATTTACATCATACGAAAATCCCACCCAAATGTAAAGGGATTTTTATTTTTCGGAGAATTCATTGAAAATGGTTTTCTTTTACTATAATGTAAATCTTACTTAAACTTAAAATACCATGGATAGGAGATCTCGGTGGGGACAATACGCTTCTTACTTGCTTTTGCCGTTGTCAGCGCCCATATCCCGGCCCCTACTTTTTATTTTTTCCACAGCCATTTGGCGGTCATTTCATTTTTCGTCATTTCCGGTTTTTATATGTCCCTGATCCTGAATGAAAAGTACCACTCTTACCGCTCTTTTTTGATCAACCGCCTCCTGCGCCTCTTCCCTGTTTATTGGGTGGTCCTGTTCATTACCTTTGTCTTTGTCCTCTTTCATCACAATTTCGTTTATTCCGCCTATTGGGAGTTATTGAGCATCCCTTCCTTCATCCTTGTTGTCCTGACCAATCTTTTCATCATCGGCCAGGACATTGTCATGTTCATGGGGGTCAATCTCGCCAATGGCTCGATCTATCTTACAAGCATAAACCTTGATAACGTTGATTTCCCACTCTACCATTACCTTCTTATTGGCCCGGCATGGTCGATCAGCCTTGAGCTGATGTTTTATATGGCAGCGCCATTCCTGGTCAAAAAGAAGGCCTGGCTGATCATCCTGATCATCCTGTTAAGCGCTTCTTTTAGGTTTTACATGGGAAAGCTTGGCTTTATCAACGACCCGTGGTCTTACCGGTTCTTTCCCTTTGAGATAACTTTCTTTTGTTGGGGGATTCTTTCTTACAAGGTCTACGCCCGAATAAAGAGATCAGCTAAATCGGGCTCAACAGCATGGACGCTATTTTTCCTGATGATCCTATACACCATAGGGTATCAATATGTCCCGGGTCCATATTCTAAACTGGCCTTTAATTTATACCCTTTGTGTTTAGCGGCCAGTATCCCTTTTATTTTCCTGCAATTTAAATCAAATCCCTGGGACCGGTATATCGGGGATTTGTCCTACCCGATCTATATCTGCCATACCCTGGTCGTTGCCTTTATGGTGATGTTCCTCTACCCTTATCTGCCCGTTTCCTGGCATAAAATTTCCTGGGTCGGGATCACCGTCATCGTCGTTCTCTTTTCGATGGCGCTGTTAAAATTTATTTCAGACCCCATCGACCGCTACCGGCACTCAAAGGTAATTTAAGGCTGCAGAACGCCGCCGGTGGAGATGCTATAGCCTGTAGATCCTGTGATGCCCTTTTTCGCGGGAGTTGCCGTTATTTTATACCCCGAGGCCTTAAAATCACAGCTGTAATAATAGCCCGCGATCTCATGCTCACAGTAATTCGTATTTAAATACGCCGGGGTGGCAAGGGTCAGGTCGGAAATTGAGCTTGGGTAGACCCCATTATTAGCCGTTTGATAGGATTCCGATGCTGTGGATATGGCCCTAAGTGTCGCTTTAGCTAAGGCATCGTTGGAAGACATTTTAGCCTGCAGAAGATTGCCGGTCATACTACCCATCGAACTCATTAATTCCTTGGAGTAACTGTCCGCTACTTTAGAAACCAGCTCCTTCATGCTGTCGATATCCAGGGTCAGATCGACCTGTTTGATCAAATTCAGGTCCTTGTCGTATTTACTGATCTTACTGCCGAAAAGGACCACGATCCCGCCGTCGGTGGATATCATGGATGGTTGTCCTAATAATTTATAGAGCAATAACATTTCGATCGCCAATTTCATGGAATCCGAAACCGAATTCTTACCCAGTCCCGGCATCCCTGCTGCCCCGTACATGCTCTGCTCCGGGCTTTGCGCCATCGCGGCGCAAGGCATCAACGCTAAAACGGCCGCTAAGCTTAAGGTCATCACTCTTCTCATAATCGCCTCTCCTATCTAGACCCCGCCGATTGCCTGCCCCGCGGAATGCGGGGGCCATCTGGCCAGGCGGGGCTGTTGACTGCAGGGTTGGGAATAAAATGTGTTGTTTTATATTATCAAAATTTTACTTTTAAAACACTTCAAATATTCTCTATAAATATTTCAATACAACTATATCGAACAAAGGAATGGGGAAAAGGTAGCGGGGGACATATTTTCTGCGGATAATTTGAAATCCATTTAGCCTCAAAAAATCGATGACTGCTTTTGAACTATGATAATGATCAACGGGTTTTTTCTTGCTGACGATCAGGCGTCCCAGAATATATAACCAGTTTTCGGTCGGAACTGAAATAAACAGCAGTCCTTTCTTGGATAAATTTTCATTAAAGAATTTTAAGGGAACGTTCAAGTCGTTGAAATGCTCCAGGACATCTGCCGCGATAATGACATCATAAAGATTTGCCATTTTGATCTTGCAAATATCCCCGGTGATCAAATTGACGTTGGAGATCCCAAAATAGTCGATTATTTTCTTTGCATCAGAACAGTCCAAGTCTAGAATGTCTGTCGAAGAGAAAAATCGGCTGAGAGCGACACAGAATGCTCCGCTGCCACCGCCAAAATCCAGGGCCCGGTCGTCAGGATCAGCATAGCGTTGAAGGAACCGGTCTATCTTTTCCAATCGCTGCCAAAAAATATCCCTGGCCACGCCATTGGGATGAACGTATATATTGCGTTCTTGCGAAACATCGGTTATCTTTACTAAAATTTCCTTCGGTATACGGATGTCCATAAGAAACGATTATATCAACAGATCTCGTTAACACAAGGCTGTTTATCGATGAAATGAAAGCAATTACCTGGTTAATCTTCCTTAGTGCGTTTCTTCTTTTAAGGCCCTATCAGCTTCAGAATACAGCCATGCTGTATTCCGGAGATGATCATTCGTATTTGGCGCATGCCACTTCCCTGGCATTCTTCCAATTCCCTAATTATGCCAAGGAATCCTATGATATAGGAGGAAAAATCCCTTTGCAATCGATCGGCCCCTCCCTGCTTGCCTCGCCTTTTGTCTTTGCCTTCAGCGCCATTGACAGGTTATGCGGCAATGACATTGTCCGGCAGCGTACCCCCGAAAATATCGTAAACAGCTGGACGGCATTTGGCTTTACTTTTGCCACTTTATTTTACGCGTGGTTAACATGTCTTTTAATTTATAAAGGACTATCCTTCTTTTTCTCACCACGGATCTCTTCATTGACCGTTATACTTTCCCTTCTTGCCCAGGGGATACCGCTGTATGTCTTTAGAAGGCCCGTGTTCTCACATATCTACGAATTATTCCTGCAAAGCCTTTTAGTGTTCTTTCTGTTAAAACTATATAAAAAAGGGTCCCTGGTAGGCGAAGGGCAGTGGACATATGGGAGATATTGGCGTGAAGCCTTCTGGGTGGGGCTGATCATCGGACTGATCAGCTTAGTGCGCCAAAACAATCTATTGATCTCCTTAACATGGCCGGTCATCTTGTTTATGTTTTACCGCAACAAAATTTCCTGGTTAAAGATGATCGCCATGATAGCTGTCTCTTACGCAACAATGGCCGTGCTGATCTTTATTTTTCAGATCTGGCCCATCCTGGTTAATTTTCAGGATATACATCAATACCAGGGATATCTTAACCACCAGTATATTAAAAAATATTTAATGACGATTTATGACCCGCTTTTTTATATAAAACGTCTGGGCCACCTGTTATGGGGAGTTGATTGGGGCCTTATATTCACCGCGCCCTACGCGCTGATCGGTTTGGCCGCTTTTTTTAGCATCAGAAAAGACAAGATTTTTTGGCCGTTTTTCTGGCTTTTACTTCCCTTGTCCGTCAACCTGTATGTGACCCTGTCCTACCGACAGCAGGGAGCGTGGTACGGATACCGGTATCTCATATTTTCGCTCATTCCTTTGATCATTTATCCTTTAGCCGATTTCTTAACGAAAATAACTGCTAAAAAAGATCCCCGAATTTTTTGGGGTATTCTGATGGTGGCCATTGTCCCGGTCCTTTCGATGCTGAGCTTTGAAGGCAATACCGGCAATCTTACGCTTAAAATCATTAACCAAGGATTTGGCGTCACCGACTGGGGAAATAATACCTACCAAATAGAGATCTATAAGGTCTTGTTCCTACATCCGGCACAATATCTCATTAGTATCATGAAAGGCGGCCCGCTTTACCTTGTTTATTTAATTTTTATATCTTTGGGGCATGCGAACGCCCTGCCTTCCATTGTCAAACAAAAGTACATGGTATTTGAAGCCGGCACCCTCATTAAAACATTAATGATCTACTTGCTGCCATTCGTGCTATTATTTGTTTATAAAAAATCCAGCGCAAGGAGGCCATGAAACTCTCGATCATCATACCTGTTTACAACGAGAAATTATTGCTTCGCGAGATCATTACCAGATGCCTTACGGCCCCTATCCCCCAAGGTTTTAATGAACGGGAAATTATCGTTGTTGATGACGGTTCTTCGGATGGGACGACTGAGTTGCTAAAAAGTCTGCCATTTGATGCTGCGGTAAAAGTACACCATTCCCATATTAACCATGGGAAAGGATGCGCGGTGAGGGTTGGTTTCAAAATAAGCACCGGTGATGTTATTATCATCCAAGACGGAGATATGGAATACGACCCTATCGTCAATTATGAGGGTATCCTGGTCCCCTTTACCAAAAACAAGGACATCCAGGTTGTCTATGGGAGCCGTTTTCTCGACCGTCCGTGGCCGCAGGGAATGAAACTATCAAACCTTATCGCCAACTATATTTTGACATGGTCGACGCGGGTTTTATACAATTGCCGCATTACAGATGAAGCGACCGGTTATAAAGTTTTTAGGAAAGACGTCTTGGATTTATTCAAGATCAATGCGCGGGGATTTGAATTTTGCCCTGAATTCACGGCAAAAGTACTGCGGGCAGGATTAAAAATAGAAGAAGTCCCTATCTGCTACAATGCCCGCAACCAGTTTAACGGAAAAAAAATAAAGGCCAGGGACGGGTTTATTGCCCTATGGACCTTGATCAAGGTCAGGATCCAACCCACCATATAATTCTATGCCTGAAATTCCCCAAACCAGTTATGCCCAAAACATGAACTTCATGTCTCAAATCGATAAATATAATTACTATATTTATGAAAATATCAAACCTTTTATAGGCGAGTCTGTCCTGGATGTCGGTTGCGGCGTGGGTAATGTTACCCGGTATTTTCAGGGCAAAAAACTGACGGTGGGCATAGACGGAGAGTCAGAATATTTAGAGGCCTTCCGAAAAAATTGTAAAGATGCCCGATCGATCCAGATGGACATATCCCAACCAACCGCCTATGATCAATTAAAGGGATTTACTTTCGATACTGCCGTCATGACCAATGTCCTGGAGCACATCAAAGATGATGCCCTTATTTTGGACACCCTATATAAGGTCCTTGCTCCCTTGGGAAAGATCGTCATCGTTGTCCCTGCGTATCAATGCTTGTTCGGGACTTTAGATGAATATGACCTTCACTTTCGGCGGTATACCTCAAAAAAGATCCTGCCCCTGCTAAAATCTTGCGGGTTTACACCCCTCCATTGTTTTTACTATAACGCTCCGGGTATATTGCTATGGTATCTCAACGGGAAATTGCTGAAACAAAGGACGCACCAGGAAAAAGAAGGGCAATTAATTAATAAGATCGTCCCCTTGGTCAAGCTCATCGATAAAATAACGTTCAATTCCTTCGGTCTATCCCTGGTAGCCATAGCCCAAAAGCCTAACCAGACACCCCGTTCAAATTGACCTATCTCCTTTCGGGTTCCGATAATTTTTCATCAACGGAACAGCAGCCGGAGCCCACGATCAGCAAAAAGACCAGACTTAACAACATGGTAAAATCCAGGCGGGATTCATGGACCGCGGGCCAAAATCCTTTTTGGACAAACATCATGACCTTGGTCGATATAATAGCGACGGTGATATTAATGATCAGTGGTATGGTGGAAAGTGAGGAACTTTTGGATACCTTCCACAAAGAAAACATAACCCGCAATGAC
>CAZASA010000044.1:0-16806 GCA_964487685.1 uncultured Planctomycetales bacterium | reverse complement strand
TCAGCGGTACGGTGAAATACGATGGGCCATTACCGCCTTCAGGATCAGCATCCATGTGGATCAATTTTGAAGGCGGTAATGGCCCATCGTATTTCACCGTACCGCTGATGGATCCATTAGCCATAGCAAGCGTGCTAAAACTTACAAAATATAAAAAAGATAAAAATATTCTCATCCTGGACATAGTAAAGGACCTAAAATAGTTTATTAAGTGATCCATTGATTGATCCCGAAAATATACCATAAATTAGCCGCAATGCCTGTCCCCTGTTTAATGTGCTCGAGAAAAAAATCCTTGGCATCTTTTTTAGACACCAGGAACACTTCAATGTCTTCAGCTTCTTCCAATTCCTGCACAGGTTTTAGATTGGCCGGCAGGTTTTCATCTACCTCGATATAGACCACCCTGGCATTATCATTGATCATCGATGATCCTGTTTTTAAAACAGGGCTCACATCAATGATCTTTCCGGTATAACCGGTTTCTTCCTTTAATTCAACCAAGGCATGATTAGGGTCATCAAAACCTAAGCCCGCGGGTAAGGAAATCAGGTATCCATCAATGGCCGGCCGGTATTGCTTGATGAGAATAAATCGTTGGGATGGAATAAGACGGGCCACGATCACCACACCCACCGTCGAGCGTTTGCGATGAACGCATTCCCAGCTTAAATTTTTGCCATCCTTTGTCTGGTAAGTGGTTTCACTGACTGACAGCCAATTACCATTGTAAACGGTTTTTTCGTTGAGTTTTTTCATGATATTAAACGGCAGTGGCCTGATCAGCCAACAGAGTTACATTATGGTCCAGGTCGACTTCCAGGATGTCGCTCGTGATCTCATAGGACGTTTCAAGATCAGCGCGTCGTATCCTGACTCGGCCGGATTTTAAAGTCGAGATAAGCGGCGTGTGCTTGCTATAAACCTCAAAAGAGCCTTCGGTACCGACTACAGCGATCGATTTGACCGTGTCTTCAAATACCTTGCCGCTCGGAGCAACGATGGATAATTTAAAACTCATAGGATCCTTTTTTACAGGGTCTTAGCTTTGGCTATGACCTCATCAATACTTCCGACCATATAAAAGGCTTGCTCGGGTATGGCGTCGTGCTTGCCTTCCAGGATCTCCTTAAAGGAACGGATAGTTTCTTCCAAGGGGACGTATTTACCTTTAATACCGGTGAATTGCTCTGCCACATGGAAAGGCTGGGAGAGGAATTTCTGGATCTTACGGGCTCGCTCGACCGTCAAGCGGTCCTCTTCCGAGAGTTCATCGATCCCCAAAATGGCGATAATATCCTGTAATTCTTTATATTTTTGCAAGATCTCCTGCACGCGGCGGGCTACTTTGTAATGCTCTTCGCCGACTATCTCGACCGCTAAGATGGTTGATGTGGATGTTAATGGGTCAACCGCCGGATAAATTCCCAGCTCTACAATCCGCCGTGATAATTCGGTGGTGGCATCCAAATGCACAAAGGTGGCGGCCGGTGCAGGGTCTGTATAATCATCCGCTGGTACATAGATGGCCTGGATGGATGTGATCGATCCGCTTTTGGTGGAAGTGATCCTCTCTTGCAATTCGCCCATGTCCGTGCCTAAGGTTGGTTGATAACCTACAGCCGACGGGATGCGGCCAAGCAAGGCTGACACTTCGGAACCTGCTTGGGTAAAGCGAAAAATATTATCAATGAATAAAAGTACATCCTGGTGCATTTCATCGCGGAAATATTCCGCCACGGTCAACGCCGACAAGGCCACACGGGCACGTGCGCCCGGCGGCTCATTCATCTGTCCGTAGATCAAGGATGTTTTATCAAGGACGCCGGCATCCTGCATTTCCTTATAAAGAGCAGTCCCTTCCCGGGTGCGTTCCCCCACACCGGCAAAAACAGAATACCCGCCGTGCTCTTTAGCGATGTTATGGATCAATTCCTGGATGATAACGGTTTTGCCGACACCTGCACCTCCGAACAGACCGATCTTGCCGCCTTTACGGTATGGCGCCAATAGATCAATGACCTTGATGCCGGTCACCAATATCTCCGTCGATGTGTCTTGTTGGTCTATAGCCGGTGCCGGACGGTGGATCGGCATGTATTTAACAGCTTTGATCGGGCCTGCTTCATCCACCGGGTTTCCCAGTAGATTCATGACCCTCCCCAAGGTGCCTTCACCCACGGGCATCATTAAATCACTGCCTGTGTTAGTGACTTCCTGTCCGCGCACCAGGCCGTCGGTGTTGTCCATGGCAATCGTCCGGACAATATTGTCCCCCAAATGTTGGGCGATCTCGAGCGTCAAATTGTTGGGTGTATTATTGATGGACTTATTGGAAGTCGTTAAGGCTGTGCCAATGGGCGGCAATCCTTCCATTGGAAAGTATACGTCAACAACTGCCCCTAATACTTGAATGATCTTCCCCGGTATTTTTTTGGTAGCTTGTTCCATTGATAACCTTTCTATATAGAGGTCATTTAAGAGCCTCTGCTCCTGAAATAACTTCGATCAATTCCGTTGTAATCGCCGCCTGACGGGCCCTGTTGCGCAATAGCGTATAGCGGACGATCAAGTCCTCTGAATTTTGGGACGCTTTGTCCATGGCCGTCATCCGTGCCCCATGCTCCCCGGCTGAATTTTCCAGTAAGGTGTAAAAGATCTTGAAATTCAGGAATTTTGGTATTAAAAAATACAAAATTTCTTTTTCCTCATCAGGCTCATAGGTATAGTCCTGTGATTTGGGAGACCTTTTTACCGGGTTTATTTCAGGCTCACCGAAGTCCGTCGCATCAATAGGCAGTATCTTTTCGATCACCGGGGTCTGATTCAAAGGCCCGTCAAAACGGTTATACGCTAAAAATACTTCTTCATACTCTCCATTGATAAAAGCATTTGTAATATCGCCGGCCACCGCCAAAGCATCTGTAAAATCAGGCCGTTGGGTTATATTCTCATAATTTTTATAAATATTGACTGAACGACGGAAAGACATAAATCCCCGTCGGCCGCAAAAACTCATCCCGGTCTTGGTGAATTTATAGGGATTGTCAGCAATCAAATTCCTGATCTTCCTGATCAGGTTGTTATTAAATCCGCCGCACAAACCCTTGTCAGAAGTAAACAGCACGATCAAACCCTTGGTCACCGCCTTTTTGGATTTTAGCAAAGGATGATTGGTCGGTCCGGTGCTTGATAAATGTTTCATCAATTCACTGAGCTTATGGGCATAATCCTTCGCACTTATCTGTGCTTTGTGGGCCCGCTTGAATTTACTGGCCGCGACCATTTTCATGGTCTTGGTCATCTTTTGGGTATTCTTCAGCGAGCTGATCTTTTTATTGAATTCCTTGATACCGATCATAAATTAAATTTTAAACGTCCCTTTAACTTCTTCGATCAATTTTTTCAAGCCCGCTTTGACCTCGTCGGTCATGGCCAGGTTTTTGTTAAACAGTTCAACGTATTCTTTATATTGGCTGTCAATTTGAGTGGAAAGATATTCTTCAAAATCATGCAATTTATTTGTAGGTATGTCATCCAGATATCCGTTGGTCCCCGCAAAAATGATAGCCACCTGCTTGACCACCGGCATCGGTACATTAATACCTTGTTTGATGATCTCCATGAGCCTTTTGCCGCGGTCAAGCTGTTTACGGGTGGCTGGGTCCAGATCTGAAGCAAACTGCGAAAAGGCCGCTAATTCACGGAATTGGGCCAATTCAAGACGCAAGGTCCCTGCGGTTTGTTTCATGGCCTTGACCTGGGCATCGCCCCCGACGCGGGAAACAGAAAGCCCTGCATTGATCGCCGGACGCTGGCCTGCGTTAAAAAGATCACCTTCCAGAAAGATCTGGCCGTCTGTGATGGAAATGACGTTTGTAGGTATATAGGCAGACACATCACTGGCCTGCGTTTCAATGATAGGCAATGCTGTCAAAGAACCGCCGCCTTTTTTATCGGATAATTTTGCCGCGCGTTCCAGCAAACGGCTGTGCAGATAGAAAATATCACCTGGGTAAGCTTCGCGGCCCGGCGGGCGGCGAAGAAGCAGGGATAACTGACGGTAAGCCTGGGCTTGTTTGGTCAAGTCATCATAAATGATCAAGGCATGCTTGCCATTGTCCCTGAAATATTCTGCCATGGCACAGCCGGCGTAGGGTGCCAAGAATTGCATAGGAGCCGGATCAGAAGCGGTGGCCGCGACAATGGTGGTATATTCCATGGCCCCGAATTTACGCAAGGTTTCATAGACCTGTACTACGGTCGATCTTTTCTGTCCGATCGCCACGTAAAAACAAAATACACCTTTGCCCTTTTGATTAATGATCGTGTCAATGGCCAAGGTGGTCTTCCCTGTTTTTCTGTCGCCGATGATCAGTTCCCGCTGACCGCGGCCGATGGGTGTTAACGCGTCAATGACCTTGATCCCTGTTTGCAGGGGTTCATGCACGTTCTTGCGGTCAATGATGCCCGGGGCTTTAAGTTCAATAGCTTGCATCGCACTGGCAGTAAAGGCTGGTTTACCGTCTACCGGTCCTCCTAAAGCATCGACAATACGTCCTAATAGAGCTTCTCCGGCCGGGACCATGGCGATCTTGCCGGTGCGCTTGACCTCATCCCCTTCTTTGATCAGGGAATCAGACCCGAAAATGGCCACCCCCACATTACTTTCTTCCAAATTCAAGGCAAGGCCCTTGGTACCGTCTGCAAATACAACCAATTCTCCGGCCATGATATTAGACAGCCCGAAAACACGGGCAATACCATCACCGACACTAAGCACGGTGCCGACTTCATAGGTCTCGACCTTGCTTTCAAAATTGGCCAATTGCTGTTTTAAAATTGCCGATACTTCATCAGGGACTAAATGTTGTGACATAGTGATCCTTTATACCGATTGTGTTGTCTGTTGATAAAAATTATTAAGCTGGTTCTTAAAGCTGTAATCGTACATTTTATCTTGAAGGAAGATCCGAAAACCGCCGATAAGTTCAGGGTCAGTGCTCCATCGTATCAGCATTTTATGTTTGAATTTTTCATGTAACCGTGCGTCAAAATAGCCCTTATCCGTCTCATTTATAGGTAAGGCTGTGGTGACATAGGCCCGCAATTGATCCGTGCTGCTGGTGTATAAATGATCAAAAGATTCGATGATGCTTTTAAGGATGCCCAATCGTTTTTTATGGGTAATGAATAAAAGGAAATTATAAGCGATGGGTGGGATTTTAGTTTCAAACAATGCTTTTAAAATGACACAGCGTTCTTCATAGGAAAGAATAGGATTATTCAAGAACAATCGGAAATCCAGTGATTCAATGATCAGTTTTCTGATATCTGTCATGGAATCTTGCACAACATCGAGGCTGCCTTGTTGTTTGACCAGTTCAAAAAGCGCTTTGGCGTAACGGTCCGCGGTTTGGCTCATATGCTTTACATGTCCTTGATCGCCTGATTGATCAAATTCCTGTTCTTTTCCGTATCCAGGTTCTCTTTTAATATCTTTTCAGCCAACGCAATCGCTGTTTGAGCGCTTTCTTTCTTTAAGGCGTTGCGTACCCGCTCATACTCGCCTTCAATTTCCTGATGGGCGCTGTTGATGATCTCTTCCGCGCTCTTTTTGGCCCTCTGTTCGATCTTGCCTGCCAATTCAGCCCCTATTTTCCGTGACTGCTCAATAATGATATTGGCCTTATCCTTGGCCTCATTGAGGATCTTTCCCTTGGATGCTTCGATCTCAGCCAATTCCTTGTTGAGCTTGTCCGCGTCTTCCAGGGATTTGCGGATATAATCCTCCCGTTGTTTTAGGCCTGCCAGGATCGGTTTCCAGGCAAATTTATGGAGCACGGCAAGCAAGGTAAAAAACGATATCCAAGTAAGAACGATGAGCGTTGTATCCGGGCTTAATATTCCCGGCTGTTGGGTTTCTGGTGTGATCATAAAGACCCCTCTTTTAAATTAACCTTTAAGTGCCAGGTAACAAAAGACAACGCCTAATAACGCCATCCCTTCGACAAGAGCCATACCGATGTACATGATCGTTGTCAACTGCTTAGCCATTTCAGGCTGACGGGCAATTGATTGGATGGCGGAAGAAAAGATCAAGCCGATCCCCAATCCCATTCCCAACACCGAAAGCCCGATACCGGCACCTGCGGTGATCTGTCCAAAATGCTGCGATAATTCTGGTTGCATACAATTTCCTTTCTTTAATGGTCAGGATGATACATTTGTCCGATAAAAACAGCTGATAGCAGAATAAAAATATACGCTTGTAATAATGCGATAAAAACCTCGAGACAATAAACGCAAACAGCGACAAATACCGCCGGCAAGGCGATCCAACCCAAAAGCACCACCAATCCCAAAAATGACAGGATCACCATGTGTCCGGCGATCATGTTGGCGAACAACCGTATCATTAAGGCGGCACAGCGCACCCCCAGACTGATCATCTCAACGACGAAAAAGAACGGGATAAGCCATTTAGGCAGTGTTGAAGGGATCAAGGCATGCCAGATCCCTTGAGGGCCGTTACGCAGAAGTGTACCGAAAAAAAGCAGGACAAAGATCAGAAAAGCCAGCGAAAAGGTGACATTAATGTTAGCTGTTGCCGTAGCAAAACATGGGACTAAGCCCAGGAGATTAAGGGTCAAAATAAAGAAAAAGAAGGTACAAAGCATGGGCGTGAATTGAAGCCCGTCCTTCTCCCCTAAATTTGGGATAGCTATTTCATCACGGATAAAGACCACTAACGTTTCTAAACAATTGGTCATGCCGGTGGGCACGCGTTCGTTCTTACGGTATAAGACCAAAAATAAGAGCAAGATAATGGCTGTCGCGATAAAAACGGTCAAGGCATGATTGCTTAATATCCCGGGTAAAAGAATGGGTTGGGCAAATGGAAGCAGCCATTCGTGCGAATTAAGCACGTGGTGCATAATGTATTGGTCTAAATTAAAATTGGGATTCATGGCTTATAATATTATCTTATAACTCCATATCAATCAAGCAATTCAGTATGAATCAAAAGTATCACAAATAAAAACCCCCAGCATTTTTCCCGACTTGGGCATAACTGAGGGCAGCTTTGTCCTTTTTGGATCGACAGCATTGCCGATCTCAAGCTCTACTACTAGTATAAAAACATTACTCATTAGAACAATAAGTAATAATACGTACTTTACTTTAATGCCGCCCAAGCTTCATACAAGGAATAAACAATGCCCAGGAAGGCCCCTATAATAGTAAAAACAGCAGAAAAATGCAATACTTGATCCAACCAATGACCTAAAAGCGTCAAAATGACGATAGCCAGACCAATATTCCAAGCTTTAGATGCTAATGAATAATCGGAACGGTTGGTGGGTTTTTTATCAGGCACTTTGAAAAAAATCGGAATTAGGATTATTTTGTAATTTTAGGATCTTGTCGTTAAATTCCAGGATCTTATGATGGATGATGTCTTCAACTTCATGAATGGCGCTTTCGCGTTTTTTCATGTTGATATCAACCACTTCGTGCAGGTCATCGATGGAGCTTAGATGGACATTCTTTAAGGTCTTGACTTCAGGCTCGATGTTACGCGGCATGGAAATATCGATCAAAATAAGTTTCTTGCCCCCTCGCAGTTCCATGATATTGGCGATCTTTTCCTTGTCCAAGATGTAATGTGGAGCGCCGACCGCGCAAAAACAAATGTCTACTTCCCCTAATATTTCCTTAATGTTCCAAAATGAAGAAGCAATGCCGTTATAGCGAGTTGCCAGCTGTTCCGCTTTTTCTCCGGTACGGTTCATCAAGAATATTTTTTGAACTCCCAGGTCATGAAGATGATTAAGAGCGATCTCACCCATTTTACCGGCACCAATGACCAAAACAGATTTGTCTTGAATATCACCGACAGCTTTTTTGGCCATCTCAATGGCCGCCCAGGAGATCGATGATCCGCCGTGGCTGATCGTGGTCTCTGTTTGGGCTTTTTTACCTGTACGAATGGCTAAATTGGTCAAAATATTAAAATAACGCGATAGGGTGCCCGAGTTCCTGGCACGATCCACCGCAATTTTAAGCTGGCCTAAAATTTGCTTTTCTCCTAATACCAGAGATTCCAGGCCGCAAGCCACCCTTAGAAGATGCTTTAAGGCCTGTCCGCCTTCGTAAACATAGAGATATGAGGAGGTCTCAAAATCAAAATTGACCTTCTTGATCCGGGCGATCAAGGAGATGATATAGGCAGCATCCAAGCTTGAGTCAACCCGCTTTAGATAGATCTCGATCCTGTTACAGGTAGAAAGGACGAAAGCTTCACTGATCAAAGGATGGTTTTTTAATTCACTTAATAATAAATCCTGCTGAAGGGGATTTAAAAAGAATTTCTCGCGGATCGCGATAGGAGCTGTCTTATGGCTTAAACCTACAATAAACATAGAAGGATCATCCTTTGTGATTAAGTGGGAATCTTATCAAAATTTGTTAAGACAATCAAATTTTAATTTCAAAGAATTGCTCATGTTGATCTAAATGATTTTAACAATAATGCGCTGGGGATATCAATGGATATAAATGAAATTCCGGAAAGTTAAAATTGTTGAACCAAGACAAGGCCTAATAGTAATACGATTTGCCGGTAAATGGATAAAGCAGGATGCCCAGACTTATCTTGAACCATTGACGGAAACGATCTCCAGGGATAAGCCCGAGAGGTAAAAAACGTAAACCATTAAAATAGGCCAAAAGCCAGACTGGAAGAGAATATTGACGCTGCATGTTAAAAATACTTTGGCCTATGGCCAATGGTTTACGTAAAGAGTCAAAATATAGCGGCGGATGATAATAGTTAAGCCCCTTTTCCTGGAGTATCCTGGGATCTTTGATCATTAATCTGATGCTTAATTCGATATCTTCATATCCGGCCAAGCCTTTCATAAATCCGCCAAGCTCTTGAATAACGGATTTACGATAAAAAATACATCTATTAGCCATGGAAAAGCGATCCAGGAATTCATACCTGCCCCGGATAATGCCAAATAAAGGATTGGCCTGCGGTATTAGAAGATCGCAGTCAGTGCTTTTAAAGATCACTAATGCTTTTGATAGGAAATCTTTCTGATAGATCCTCGTATCATCATCCAGGAACAACAGGAACTCCCCTTTTGATCTCAATATCGAGGCGTTCCTTAGATCTGAGATCAAATGGACCTGTTCATTGGAAATAATGATCGTCTCGAAGCTGTCCTTTGATATGTCCTGTGCTTTTAGGTCTGATAACAAACCCTCCAACTGTGCAGGCCTGTTAGAGACGATCAAACAAGAGATCAACCCTGGTTTGGAAATCAGTTCTCTATTTTGAAGATCTCCCTTTAGATCAAAAGGTGCTAATCGATACAAAGCCCTTAAAACTTTATGTTGGATCTTCTGACAATTCAAGAATTTCATTTTGGTTAAAACCTTTGAAAGATGATTCATGCTTCATGCATGGGTAGGAACCTTTGCAGGTTGGCAAGGTATATCCAAACGTGGTGCAAGGCGAACAAGGAAGATTTTCCGAAATGATCTTATGCTGGATGCCTTTGGGCCCCCATTTAGATTTTCTTCCAGGCCCGAAAATACCAACCACCGGCACATTAATAGCACAGGCCAAATGCATAAATCCTGAATCAGGGCCTATAAATAAAGAACTTCGATGGATCAAGGCGGAGCTTTGAAGTAATGAGATCTTGCCGACAAAATTATATATCTGGGAAGATTTTATTTGGGTAAATATTTGCAGGGCCAGATCCTCAACATCATTGCCGCCGATCAAAACTACTGAAAAGCCCTTACCGAGATAATGTTGAATGATGGTCGTTAGTTGTTTCTCATTTAGCCGTCTTAAAACAATACTTGCTCCTAAGAATAAAGTGACGAATTCCGCCTTGATCTGGTCACGTGCCCAGGTTTGAGAATTCTTGGGGATCTCAAAAGATCCTTCCAGCCCTTTGACATCGCCGTCTATCAGGATATCTTTAAATAACTTGGTAAAATTATCCAATTCATAGGCCTCATGGTCATACTCAACAACCTTATGGAATAATTTTGAGCGCCTGGGTCTTGAAGTAAACCCTATTTTATATCGGGACCGGATAAAATAAGTAGTCAACGCACTTAAATAATGCCATTGCTCTGTATCAACAACAAGATCGTATTTATTCCTAAAAATGGCAATATGGTCTTCATCATAAAGATAGACTAAATTAACTAAATGTTCCTGGGAGTTAAAAACTTCCGTGTTCCTTTTTTCACACAAAATATCAATGACACAACCTTGCTTTTTTAAAGCCCTTAGAATGGGCAGCAAGAACACCGCGTCCCCTATCCCGCCGGGACGGATGATCAGGATGCTATTAATTCCTTGAGGGAATGCCTTCTTGGGCAAAGACGGCAATAAAAAGGTGATCAGGCCGCCAACCAAATGGTCAAAGGTCTTGAACAATTTGATCCGCCAGGGAGCAACAGATCTTGGAATGTCCCAAATTGAGATCTTTTTAGTCATCTTAATTTAGAGATACTGATCACCACAACAACAAAAATGACCCATAGGAAGATATCGATCAACAAAGGCCGGTCTGTTAATAGGATATCCTCAGGTTCACCGCCTTGTTTTTGCTCATGGATCAAATATAGATACCGGAAAATCCCATAGATCACAAAAGGTATTGAATAGAACATTTCATATCCGCCGATGCGCCTGACAACTTCACCGGAGATCGTATATAGCCCATAAAAAACAATGGAAAGTGTTGAGGAGACAATGATCATTTGCTCCAAGAGATAAGGCGTATATTGTTCGAGGACCCCCCGATGGGCACGGGCATCAGTTTTCAGGGCGGAAAGCTCATATCGCCTCTTGCTGATCGCTAAAAATAACGCCAGAACAAACACGCACATCAAAAGCCACAGTGATGGTTGGATTTGATCAGCCGCAGCCCCGGCCAGGATCCTGAGCTGAAAACCGAAAGCAACCATTAAAACGTCCAAGATCACGATATGCTTGGCCTTAAGATTATAAATGACATTCAATAGAATGTAGGCAAGAGCGAAGGTAAAAAATTGAGGACCTAGTGGCCATGACATGAACAGTCCTAATGCCAGGCATAGGACGGCGATCAATAAAGCTTTAGAGATGGGAATTTTGCCTGCAGCCAAAGGCCTTTTGGACTTTTGAGGATGAAGCCTATCTTCTTTAAGATCAAGGATATCATTGATGATGTACATCCCGCTGCAGATCAAACAAAAAGCAATGATACCCTTAAAACATTTAATCCATAAAACCCATTGACCAAAGTTCCCGGAAAAGATCAACGGAAAGACCATAAAAATATTTTTGACCCATTGCTTGAACCGTAATAGATCCAACAATAATTTCATGCGGCCTTTCGTTGAATTAAGATCGGGTCTTTAAATGCTTAAGCGCTTCAAGGTCCTCAGGCGTATTGATATTATCCAGCCAATGCGCATCTTTGGGGCTTATCAAACGGGTATTGCTTTTGATCAGGACCTTGCGCGGGCATTGGATACCTTCCTGAAACAATTTCAATATAGATGTGTAGCCGTGATTTTCCCAAATGGCGCATAAAGGTTCGGGCAAATTATCATAAGAACTGGTAAATGCTGTTGCTATTTTTAGGGGGTCTCGATTGGAAATCAATGTTTGGATGGTTTCTTCTGTCACAAAAGGAAGGTCACAGGCAAGGACAATCCAGGAAACTTCTGGAAATTCCTTCATGGCCGATAAAATACCGCCTAGAGGGCCTTTAGCGGTAAATTCATGGCTGTCATTGATCGAGGCGATATCCTTATACCCCTGTTGATCGGCCCTTTTTGACAAGTATACCTTGGCACAGGACTTTTCAAGCAATTGATAGATATATTCTATCTGAGCAACGCCGTGAAAATCCAGCAGGGCTTTATCCTGCCCCATGCGCCGGCTAGATCCGCCAGCTAAAATAAGGCCAAAGATTTTGGGCTTTGTGGGTTTCATATTCGATAAATCCATCAGCCTTGGCCAGCGATGAAAAGTCACCAGACCCGCCGATGGCGATCAAATGCCCTTGAGCAACCGGTAAAAATTGAGTTAGATCAGATTGAATGTTGATCTTATCCAAAAGCTGGATAAATTCCTGTTTGACTTCAAGTCCGCTCGCTTTTTTAAGATAAGGGATCACATAACGGTAAGCACAGATCTGGGTCGAGACCGGATTACCCGGTAAGGCAAAGACCGCCTTACCACCACGGGCCATGCCAAACCAGAATGGTTTTCCGGGTTTTTGGGAAACTTTATGGAAGGATTGTTTGATCCCCAATTGAGTAAGCACTCCGGGTATAAAATCATACTCCCCCATGGAAACGCCTCCGCTTAAGATCAAGATATCAAATTTGCTTAAGATACTTTTGATGTTCTGCAGTAATATTTTTTGATTGTCGCGCAAATGAAAAGTCTCAACTAAACCTAATTGCGCCTGCTCAAGCAAAGCTTGCAAGGCATAAGAATTAGAAAGCCTGGTTTGGAATTGCTTCACAGGTTTTTGAATGTCCACCAGTTCATCCCCTGTCGAGATCACCGCGATCTTAGGAAGAGCGCTGACCTTGATCTTGACCTTGCCGACACTGGCCGCGATGCCGATATGGGGCGCCCAAAGCCGGCATCCGGATTTAAGCAAGACCTCGCCCTTTTTACCGTCGGCAGCTTGGAGCCTGATGCTTTGGTATTTCTTGATCATGGTCCAATCTTTGGATTGGGCCGTGTCGCCTTCCAAATGCATTTGTTCGATAGGGATAACGCAGTCACAGCCTTTAGGGATCACTGAACCGGTCATGATATGGACACAATGGGTCGGGTCTTTTAGTGGCTTTGGTGCAATGCCTGGGGTAACAATAGCTTCAACATGAAAAGACCTCTGTCCTTTTTGCCAGGCTTCATAGGAAACCGCGATGCCATCCATCAGACTTTTATTAAAAGGCGGCTGGTCACGGTCACTGATGATATCCTCACGCAAAACACGGCCTACGGCCTTTTGGAGCGGGATCGTTTCAATAGGAAAAAGCTTAGCACTATGAAGAATAAGTCTGTGTGCTTCTGAAGGTGAGATCATCCATATATTATCTCACCATAAGCCCAAGATAGCAAGTGTTCAGACCGTAAGCAAGCTTGCAAGGGTTTTGGCGTTTTTGACGCAGTCGTTGAGGGAAATACCGCCGAGGTAATTGGCGCACAGGTATAGGCCCGGGGTTTTAGCGCATTGTTCGCTGATCAATTCACGGTTATGAGGATAATTGATCTCATATTGCGGGATAGCTTGGGGCCAAATTTTTACAAAACTTTCAATAGGCTTTGAAACAACGCCGTAAATATGATCAAGCTCCTGGATGGCAAGCTCAAGGATCTTTTCCTGGGAACGGTTGATAATATCCTGATGATGCATCCCTCCTAACATCACACGGAACATCAGTTGGTCTGCTCGGGCACGTTGGGCATACACATTGCTTTCGATCAATACACCAACGATCTCTTTATTTTCGGAAGACGGAACCAGAAAGCCCAAACCATCCGGTTTTCTTTTAAATGAATCTTTGGTAAACAATAATCCTACCACGGCGATCGGCGCATAAGGGATTTGAGATAGGATATTGGAAAGAACAGGATTTATATTCTTAAGGATATCTGCAGCTGAATAAGCAGGTGTTGAAATGATCGTAATATCAGGTTTTAATTGGGCTAAATTTACCTCTGTAGTGGTAATAATGGACTTCTTATAACGCTTATCAAAAGCTTCGATGATCTGACCCATCCCTCTTTTAAACGAACGCATACGGGTTTTTCCAGGGCCATTACCTTTTAACTTAGGAAAAGCTGAGGCCATATGCAATCGTTTGATGTCTCCGGCGTATACACCGCTGATAAATGGATCTACCAGCCGTTCAGCGATATTGACACAAAAACGCTGGCTGACGTATTCGTGAATTGAACGGTCGGTGGATATCTTCTTTTTAAATATTCCTTTGATCAATGAACGTTTGTCTTGGGATGTTAATAAAGAGGAACGGATCAAACTTAATGGCCCCATGGGAACTTGCTGTAATTGACCATTAAGCTGAATATAACGGCGTTTGGAACTTTTTTGCGCTTCAATAAGCTGGTCTTTGAGGCCAAGCTCATCGATCAATTGTAAGGTGGCGGGTTGATTGTCTAAAAAACCGTTAGGGCCCCATTCAAAAAGACAGGAATCTCTTTTTAAACTGTGGATGGTCCCACCAATTGAGGCTTCACGTTCATAAAGGGTGGTCTCGACATTCTCCCCAAAGCGCTGTTTTAAATAATGTAAAACAGTCAGGCCTGAGATCCCTCCACCGATGATAGCTATGCGTTTCATTGAATTACCATTTAAATTTATGCACTTCTTCAACGATCAATTTTAATTTCATTGGGTCAACGTCAGGCATAACTCCGTGGCTTAAGTTGAAAATGTATTTCTTGTGCTTGGCCTTGGCGGCTTTAAGGACAGCCCTGGTTTCTTCAATGAGCGTTTTATCGTCAGCGTACAATAATGAATTTAACAAATTCCCCTGAATGCCTTTTTTAGTCTTAATATCTTTGATATTCACTGTTTCACAAACAGATAGCATCTCTGCCCCGCTTTGCTCCATGAGATCCATTAAATGGGCACAGTTTTTCAAATAATAAATGGATGGCAGTTTGATAGTTTTAAATATTCGTTGGACATAAGGCAATACAAATTTTTCATAGTCTTCACGGCGCAGTGTCCCGGCCCATGTATCAAATAATTGAAACACCTTGATCCCGGCTTCTTTTTGTTGTTTTAGGTATTCAATGGTATTTTTGGTCAATAAATCCATTAGTTCATGGAATGTTTTAGGAGTTTCATACATCATGCGTGTGTATTTTGGGGAGAGATAGGTAGCCACTGTAAAAGGAGAACCGGCAAAGCCGATCAAGGGGATCGATGGCGGCAATATTGCGTTGATCAATTGGATGGTCCGGGTGACATGTTCTAAGCCGCTGAATTTCCCAAAATTTTTAAGATCACCGGGATTATAGATAGGATTGTGAACTACCGGACCTTTGCCGTTGATAAATTCGATCCTGAATCCCATGCCTGAAGGCATGGTCAATATATCCGCAAAAAGGATCGCGGCATCGACCCCCAGCACTTCCAGGGGCTGTAAGGTGATACCGCCGGCCAATTCCGGATCACGGAATAATTCGCTTAATGGACGATTGGCTTTAAGGGATTGGTATTGAGGTAAATAGCGTCCTGCTTGGCGCATAAACCAGACAGGCACCTGTTTATTCTTGCCGGTAAATGCCAATAAAAGATCAGACTGTTCTTGAGAAGCGTTGGTGGCCATTTTTTTGCCTCAGATAATAATCAAATCCCATGCATACATTACGGATAAATATCTTGCCTAAATCCGTAACATTGATGAATTGGGAATTTTCGTTAATAAGACCATCGACGATACATTCATTAATATGCTTGCCTTCAGTATAAAAATAATCCTCAAAATCACGCCCGAATACATTATAGAAAAGCTCTTTGTCCACCTGGAATTGGCACATCAAACGGCTGATCACCCATTGGCGCATCCGGTCATCCAGGCTCAATTGCTTGCCGCGTTCGATCGGCAGGCGGCCTTGGGCAATGATCTCATAATATTCCGGTAAAATTTTAATGTTTTGAACATAGGTATTTTCCAAAAATCCGATGGCCGATGGTCCGATCCCGATAAATTCATCCGCCGGTTTTAAGGTATAACCCATAAAATTGCGGTGCAAGTTGCCGGTATTAAAGGCCTTGGCCATATCATCCGTTGTCAGGGCAAAATGGTCCATGGCAATGGCTTGATAGCCGTGCGCCAAAAGATTCTCCCGGGATTGGATGAAAATATCTAATTTCTCATCATGCAAGGCAATCGCATCCAGATTAAATTTATTTTGGGGCTTGGACAGCCACGGTACATAGGCAAAACTATAAAGAGCGATCCGGTCAGGCCTTAATCCTACCACCAAATCCACGGTTTTCTTAAAAGTATCTCTGGTTTGATACGGCAGTCCGTAGATCAGATCATAATTGATCGATGCAAATTTAAGCTCTCGGCACCATTGGTGGACCTGAGAAACCTGTTGGAAAGGCTGGATACGATTGATATCATCCTGTACCTTTTCATCAAAATCCTGGACACCCATGGAAATACGGTTAAAGCCAAGCTGGCGCAATACCTTTAATTTATTTTGGGTAACGGTACGCGGATCGATCTCAATAGCGATCTCCTCATTAAGATCAATGTCAAACACAGATTTGATCTTGGCAAATAGCCTTTCGATCTGGGCTTCGGAGAAATACGTCGGTGTTCCCCCACCCCAGTGCAATTGGCGGATCAATTTGCGCCGATGGATATGTTCGGCCACCATATCGATCTCTTTAAATAGATGCTCCAAGAATTCATCCCCCACCTTCTCATCCCTGGCGCGGATCACCTTGTTACAGGCGCAAAAATAGCATAATTGCTCACAAAATGGGATATGGATGTATAGGGAAAGGGTCTTATCGTTTTGGCCAAAGGTCTTTAATACAGAGCTATACGTATCAGCGGTCACCTCTTGCGTCCATTGAGGCGCAGTCGGATAACTGGTGTAGCGCGGACCAGCCACATCGTATTTTTGAAGGGTCTTCTTATCGATTTGCATATTTTTTAATAGGGAGTTGACCCCAGTAGTGTCCGGTTAAAGATTTTTTAGTTTTCATAAGT
>CAZASA010000043.1:0-17036 GCA_964487685.1 uncultured Planctomycetales bacterium | reverse complement strand
AGCCCTTTGACAAAGGTGGTTTTGCCGGCTCCCAGATCACCTTGTAATAAAACAATGTCCCCGGCCTTTAGCTGTCCGGCCAAATGACCTGCACAGGCCATGGTTTCTTTTTCACTGTTAGAAATGAGTAAAACTTTGGGATTTGATCTTTTCTTTTGCATTAGACGTAATAGTACCTATCGGATAAAAATAAAATTTCTTGGTCCTGGCTTGCCAATCCATCAGTGCTTGGGCTTTTCGGGAAGGCAAGGTCAATAAAAGTTCAAAATCTTCCCCATCATTTAACGCCTGGGATAAACTGGCTCCCTTATTACAAGGGATGGATGCCAGGTCCAACCGTGCTCCGGCCTTACTTGCTTTAAGGATATGATTCAAGTCCCCCGAAAGGCCGTCGGATATATCCATCATAGCGCTCGGTTTGAAATTCTCAACCAAAAATCTTGCTTGGGGATATCGCGGCTGGAAGTTTAAGTGCCGCCCGCTTTTAAACGATCCACCCAAAGGCCCGGTCACAAAGATCCAGTCCCCTGGCTTGGCGCCATCACGGGTCGTGAGATATTTTTTTTCCACCAAGCCCAACAAAGCGACATTGATCACTATTTTATCTGTCTTGATCGTATCCCCGCCGACAATACTGACCTTAAAAGCCTTGGCTGTGCGTTCGATCCCTTTATAGATGTCTTTAATAAAATTAACGGACAGGCCTTTAGGGATACCGATGGAAACCACCGCAAAGGTGGGATCGCCGCCCATGGCCGCGATATCGCTGATACTGCAGGCTAAAGCTTTGTGGCCGATCGCCTGGGGCAGCATTCGGCGGGTAAAATGCGTACCTTCTGCCAGCATATCCGTCGTAAACAGCAAGAATTCGTTCTTGCTGTATACCAAAACAGCCGCGTCATCGCCGATCCCCTTTATCACATTTTTAGAAACAGGTGCAAAGGGCTTAAGCGCATTGATCAGACCA
Source organism: uncultured Planctomycetales bacterium (assembly GCA_964487685.1). GTDB lineage: Bacteria > Omnitrophota > Gorgyraeia > Zapsychrales > Fredricksoniimonadaceae > JABDGZ01. The sequence continues at coordinate 16,069 of CAZASA010000043.1, read as the reverse complement.
AATTCACCTAATGGGGAGATTTTCATGGGGGTTAGCCAATATGACTTTTAATATTTTTTACATACGGCGGACGGATGATGCCGTACTCTGTCACGATGCCTGTGATTAGTTTTGCCGGTGTCACGTCGAAGGCGGGGTTATAGACTTTTAGGCCTTTGGGAGCGGTGCTTACTCCCGCAAAATGGGTTACTTCTTCGCTGTTACGCTCTTCAATAGGTATTTGTTTGCCCGTCTTGATCTTCAAATCAAAGGTTGAACGCGGAGCGACGATATAAAAGGGAATACCATGATGTTTAGCCAATACGGCCAGCATATAGGTGCCGATCTTGTTAGCGGTATCTCCATTGGACGCGATACGGTCTGCACCGGCGAGAATAATATCTACCTTGCCCTTGCCCATCAATGATGCCGCCATATTATCGCAAATGAGAGTCGTATCAATCTTTTGCTGGAGCAGTTCCCAACAGGTCAGTCGAGCCCCTTGTAATAACGGACGCGTCTCACACGCATAGACACTGAATTTCTTGCCCTTTTTCTTGGCACTATAAAAAACCCCTAAGGCTGTACCGTAATCCACGGTGGCCAAGGCACCGGCATTGCATATCGTCAGGCATTGCACCCCATTTTTGATAAGCTTGGAACCGTGGTCCCCCATGCGGCGGCAAACTTCCTGGTCTGCCTTGAATATGGCCACGGCCTGATACTCCAGGGCTTTTATTAAGGTCACCACATCGGCCCAGGGATTACAGATCACGACATTGCGCATTTCATTGAGCATATTGAACAGGTTCACCGCCGTCGGGCGGGTTGTAGCCAGATAGTCGCAGGTTTCATGGAAAAGCTTGAGGAATTTTGGTTTGTCCCGGCCCTTAAATTTCCGGATGCCTAATAGCACACCAAAGGCAGCAGCCACCCCAATGGCCGGAGCTCCACGCACGGAGAGGCGTTTGATGGCCTCACCCATCGTCTTGACATCACGGCAATAAATATATTCCAGACGCCCAGGCAGCTTTGTCTGATCAATGATACGCGCTGTGCCATCGATCCATTTAATTGTTTCAATGGCCGCCATCAGGTTCTCTCCACTTCGATCCGGGGAAAAAGCGGCGGATGGACTTTAAGGGCCGTACCGGGTTTTAATTGACCCCATTCAGGTTTGGTTTTCTGAGCACCTAAAATATACAAGACTTGATCTGTTTTTTCCGGCATTACCGGAGCTAACATGATCGTGGTGATCCGCAATCCTTCGGCAGCCGTGTATAAAACACGGTTGGCCGCCTTCATATCAGTTTTAGCTAATTTCCAGGGTGCTTGGGCTTCCATATATTTATTGAGCACCCGCACAAAATCCAGGGCTGAAGTCACGGCTTCCTGCACTTTAAAATCATTGACCAGCTCCTTGATCTTGCCCGGCAATCGGTCAGCATGGGCTTTGATATCTTCTTCTGCCGTGGTCAAGGCACCAGGTTCGGGTATTTTCCCGCCATGGTTCTTTTGGATCAGGCCGCTGACGCGGTTGAGCAAATTACCAAAATCATTGGCCAAGTCGCTGTTAAAGCATTTGATGAAGGAATCGGGTGTAAAATTTGCATCCAATCCCAGGACCATTTCACGCATTAAATAAAACCTGACAGCATCAACGCCATAATCCGTGATCAAATCCAAAGGATTGACCACATTGCCCAGGGACTTGCTCATCTTGGTCTCTCCTATAAGCCACCAGCCGTGGGCAAAAATTGTTTTGGGTAATTCCAATCCCAATGAAAAAAGCATGGTTGTCCAGTAAACACAATGGGTGGTCAAAATGTCCTTACCGATCAGATGCACATCCGCCGGCCACCATTGCTTGAATTTATGTTCGTCACTGCCATATCCCGGCACGGAAATATAATTGACCAGCGCGTCAAACCAGACATAGGTGACATAATCATGGTCAAAAGGAATTTCTATCCCCCAATCCATGCGGGATTTGGGACGGGAAATGCAAAGGTCGCCCAAAGGCTGGCGTAAAAAGCCTAACATCTCATTTTTGCGGTGCTCCGGACGGATAAAATCAGGGTTAGCGTGGATATGGTCGATCAGCTTTTGCTGGTACTTGCTCATCTTAAAGAAATAATTCTTTTCCTTGATCTTTTTGACATCCCGAAACTGGCCTGATGCATATTCGGTGTCCGTGATAAAACGCTCTTCCGCCACCGAATACCAGCCCTCGTATTCATCAGAATAGATGTCCCCTTTATCCTGGACCTGCTGTAAGACCAATTGAACGATCTTTTTATGGCGCTCCTGGGTGGTACGGATGAAATCATCATAGCGGATATCCAGTGTCTTCCATAAATTAATGAACCGGGGCGCCAGGTCATCGCAATGCGCCTGGGGTGAAAGGCCCCGCTTTTCAGCCGCTTGTTTTACTTTTTGGCCATGCTCATCCAGGCCGGTCAGAAAAAATACCTCATCTCCGACACTGCGATGATAACGGCTTAGGACATCCGCCAGGATCGTCGTATACGCATGCCCGATATGCGGGGCATCGTTCACATAGTAAATTGGCGTTGAAACGAAGAATTTGCTCATTGGGGATAATTGATCTTGACCATTTTACCTTCAGCCAGTTCCACGGTCACATTTCTCTTCAAAATATCCATAGAAACAACCCTGCCCTTTTCACCTTCAGGGGTGCTGACCTTGGCACCGATCTTAGGCAAGGTCTTGGAAAATTCACGGTAAACCTGGAACTCATAGGCCATGCAGCATTTGACTCTGCCGCAAACACCGGAGATCTTCTGGGGATTAAGAGGCAAGCCCTGGTCTTTGACCATTTTGATGGATAAAGGATGAAAATCTTTCATATAGGACGAACAGCATAATTCCCGGCCGCAAACGCCATAGCCGCCGACGATCTTGGCCTTGTCCCGAACACCGATCTGTTTAAGCTCGATACGCACGCGAAGGATCTTCGCCAGGTCTTTGACCAGGTTACGGAAATCGACACGGCCTTCGGCTGTAAAATAGATCAGTATCTTGGTGGCATCATAAGAATATTCAGCCTGTACTAACTGCATGTCCATTTTATTTTCTACCACCTTAAGCTTGCAGGTCTTCAGGCTTTCAGCGGACTTCATTTCATTATTGACCACCTGGCGCAGGTCGCCATCACTGGCCAAACGCAGGATCTTGCCTACGGCGGCCTCTGTTTTTCCTGTACAGGCTTTTTCGGTATCAGAGATGATCTTGCCAAACTCCAAGTTACGTTCCATTTCCATGATGACCAGATCATGCCTTTTGATCGCAACACCGTTGGCATCCATCCAGACAACCGGGCGGTACTCCCCTAACTTGACTTGCACTAATTGACCCATATATGTTCCCTTAATAAGCTCAAGGACATTTTGACATTCAATTTCTCGTCCACGAGCTCTTTGATTTGCACGATACGCCGGATGATCAGGCCTAAGTCCTCAAGATCCCTCGCGGCAAATTTTTCCAACTCAGCTAAATTTTCCTGATGCAGTAATTCTGTTTTTGAAACACCGTTTTTAAAAAGCAGGACATCTCTAAAAAAACTCAATAAAAGCCGTAAAGCCTGGGCTGTTTCTTGAGGGTCCTCAGCAAGCTCTTTGAGGAAATTATCATTATGACGGTTTAAAAGCATTTCATCCAGTACCTTATGCTTTCGCGCCATGATCTCCTGCTTGATTAATCGGCGTGTTTTGCCGAGGCAGCCTTCAGAATATACGGCCAGGAAACGGGCGTCTGAGACTTTTAGGCCTTCATCAGTCAATAATTTTGTAATACGATTGACCGAAGACGGAAAAAAATTCACCGTATGGCACCTGGACCTGATCGTATCCAAATTTGATTCAGGGACGCTGGTGGTTAAGATCATCAAGGTATTAGCTGCAGGTTCCTCCAAGGTCTTAAGCAGGGCATTGGCCGCATCTGTTGTCATCAGCTCAATATTGCGGATGATAAAAACCTTGGTCTTGCCTTCATAAGCCATCAAATGGGCCCGTCCCAGGATAAAACGTATATCCTCGATCTTGATCGAATCCATCTCATCATTCCCCAGCACATGCACGTCAGGATGATTGCCTGAAGCGACCTTGCGGCAAGTTGGGCATTCGCCGCACGGTTTATGGCCTTCGCTCTCACAATTGACCAATTGGGCCAGTCCCAAGGCTGTCTGGGTCTTACCGGAGTCCTGAGGACCTACCAGCAAATAGGCATGGGCCAGGCGCTGATTGTCTGTGAGTCGCTTGAAACGCTCTATCACCGCTGTGTTGACCTGCGCTTGATTGATCATATATTCAAAAGTATGTCGATATGGGCCTTGACCTTTTTAAAGATCTCTTCCACGCTTCCGTCGACCTTAATGACCTTGATCCGCGACGGGTATTGTTTACTTAAGGCCAAATATCCTGCGCGCACCCGATTATGATAATCCAGGGAACGTGACTCGATCCGGTCTTTCTTTTGGCCGGCACGGCCCAGGCCTTTTTCCGGCTGAATATCAAAAAGAATGGTCAGGTCAGGGACCAGGTCTTTGGTTGCAAACCTACCTAATTGCTCGATGGTCTTAATATCGATCCCATTGCCATAGCCTTGATAGGCGATAGTTGAATCTAAAAATCGGTCGCACAAGATGATCTTCCCGGACTTTAACTCAGGCTCCAGGATCTCCTTGACCATTTGGGCACGGGCCGCCATGTAAAGCAGGGTTTCGCATTCATCCCCCATACTGATATTACCCACGTCCAACAAAACCTTACGGATCCCCTCTGAAATCTTGACCCCGCCCGGTTCACGCAAAAGCACTGCCGGCAATTTCTTGGATTTTAAATACTCCAAGATCAAAGCCGCCTGCGTGCTCTTACCGGAACCTTCAGAACCTTCCAATGTAATGAATTTACCGTTCATATTTATTCTTCTGCGGGTCCTGTCTCGGCCTTGCTGTTGAGGGCCGTCTCCGTCCGCCCCTTAACATCAACGCCGAGCCACCCGCCGCTTTCTTTAACATTTGTGACCCTAAATCCATCGCCAGGTTTGGCCGGTTTTGCTGTCTTCGACCGCCAGGCCTTTTTCTTTCATTAAATTGCGCAGTTCATCCGAGCGTTTGAAATTTTTGAGCTCGCGGGCCTGAGCACGCTCATCGAGCAAGGATTTTAACTCCTCTGTTAATTCTTTATCTTTCTCCTGCAGGAACAGACCGAAAATATTGCGCGCGAGATTCTCTAAAATATCAACAGCGTGAAAGACCACGCCTAAATAATTGGGGTCCTCACTGTTTTGGTCGATATAGATATTGGTGTCATTGATCAGATTAAACAAAGCGGCCAAGGCCTTGGGTGTATTGAAATCATCATCCATGGCCTCGATGAATTCATGCTTGTATTTACTGATAAACCCCGCTTGAACAGGCTCGACATTCTTGTCCTTCAAAAGACCAGCTACTCTATAAAAGAGCACATCGAACTTACCCAGCGCTTTACGGGCCTCAAGCATTTTATCCTCAGAGTAATCAATATTGCTGGCATAATGCGAGAATAAAAAGAACATCTTTAATTCATCGGCGGTATACTTCTCCAGGGCCTGAGCGATCGTGATAAAATTTCCTGATGACTTGGCCATTTTCTGTCCGTTGATGGTGAGCAAGCCATGATGGATCCAGTAATTCGCAAATGGCAGGCCGGTCAACGCCTCCGATTGGGCGATCTCATTTTCATGATGAGGGAAGATCAGGTCGCGGCCTCCGGCGTGAATATCCAGGGTTTTCGTATGCAAATGTTTCATGCTCATGCAGGAGCATTCGATATGCCAGCCCGGACGTCCACCGCCCCAGGGGCTGTCCCACGAGGGCTCACCTGGTTTGGAAGATTTCCATAAAACAAAATCCAACGGGTCTTTTTTTTGAGAATTTTTTTCGATACGCACGGCCTCATGCATCTTGTCAATGCTTTGGCCGGAGAGTTTGCCGTAATCCTTGAAGGCACGCACATCAAAATACACATCTCCGCCGGCAATCGGATAGGCAAAACCTTTATCGATCAAACCCTTAATATGGGTGATCATGTCCGGGATATTGTCCGTGGCCTTGGGCTCAACATCGCCGGGCGGCACTCCCAGCGCTTTTAGGTCATCATAATAAAACCGGATCTGCTCTTCGCTGACGTCATGGGCTGTGCGTTTGGTCTCATTGGCACGGTCGATGATCTTGTCATCGATATCCGTGATATTGCGGACAAAATGCACGTTAAACCCGCGGAATTTCAAATACGAGCGGATCACGTTAAAGACATACAACGAACGCGCATGCCCGATATGTGAACGGTCATACACCGTAATGCCGCAGGTGTACATCCTGACATCGTTGCCAGAAAGCGGAACAAAATCTTCCTTCTTTCCGCTTAAAGAATTATAAATTTGTAGTGCCATAGTTACTAAATAGTAAAATCAATGTCATTCTCGTCTTTAGGCGCTTCGCAACCGGTTTTCTTTTCCAGGGTCTTGATGCGTCCGAGAAGTCTTGAGATATTTTCCATGACCGGATCGCTGACCTGCATATGGTCCAGCTCCAGGTCGATTTTTCGGCCTTCTTGCTTAGTGATGCGTCCGGGAATACCTACAACCGTGGAATTAGGCGGCACACTCTTGATCACCACCGCATTGGCCCCGATATAAGAATTGTCCCCGATCGTGATATTGCCCAGGATCTTGGCGCCGGCGCCAACCACTACATTATTACCCAGGGTGGGATGGCGTTTGCCTGTTTCCTTGCCTGTACCGCCCAAGGTCGTGCCCTGATACAAAAGAACATTGTCCCCGAGAATGGCTGTCTCCCCGATCACCACACCCATGCCGTGATCAATGAAAAAACTTTTACCGATCTCTGCTCCCGGATGGATCTCTATCCCTGTCCAAAAACGTGATACCTGGGACAGCCAGCGGGGGAAAAAGGGGACCTTCCATTCCAGCAATTGATGGCTGATACGATAAACCACTAAGGCATGCAGGCCCGGATAAAGCAAAAGCACTTCCAGCGCACTTTTAGCCGCCGGATCACGCTCTTTGATCTTTTTTATCTCATCACCAAAAATGATATAGACCGCCATGGCCTTAATGATGGCGATCAATACAATTAAAAGAAGTATTAAACCTATCATGAACTCCCCCTATCCCCCTCTTTGTACAAAAGAGGGGGAAATTAAACTATTTCTTTAAAAGCACGACCGCGTAAGCCGCAATGCCCTCAGAGGCACCGATATAACCCAGGCCTTCATTAGTGCCGGCCTTGATATTCACCTGGGCTTGGTCAAGTCCTAGTGTAAGTGCAATATGATACTTCATTTTTGGCTTAAATGCCTGTAATTTCGGCGCCTCAGCCAGGATCATCACATCGATATTTTCAAGGGCCCAGCCGACATTAGTGATCTTTTGATTGACCTCTTTTAAAAAGTTGGAACTGGAAACATCCTTGTATTTTGGATCGGTATTAGGAAAATGCTCCCCAATATCGCCCATCCCAGCCGCACCCAGCATCGCGTCGCAAATGGCATGTAAGACCACATCCGCGTCGGAGTGGCCATCGAGCCCATGGGTGTGCGGCACTTCAATGCCGCCTAAGATCAGCTTGCGGCCAAAAACCAGCCGATGCACATCATGACCTATACCTACCCTGAAACTCAAAATGCCCCCTCCCCTAACCCCTCCCACCGGGGGAGGGGAATAATAAATTATTTAGCCAATCAATTGCCGGGCTAAAATGATGTCTTCCGGTGTGGTGACTTTGATGTTCCTGTAATCGCCCATCACCATTTTGACCTTATTGCCCATGCGCTCGACTAAGATCGCGTCATCGGTGGCTTCACCATTGCTATTTTTGTCATGCGCTTTGATAAGCATGTCTTTATGGAACCCTTGAGGTGTTTGCGCTTCCCATAACAGGTCACGATCAAGAGTTGCCTGGATATCTAAACTTTGGGTGTCGACCCTTTTTACGGTAAATTTAACCGGCATCCCGACAATGGCGGCCTTGTTCCTTTTTAAAGAAAAAAGCAATCGGTCGATCATGGCATGGTCTACAAATGGCCTGGCCGCATCATGGACGAGCACGTAGCTGGTTGAAGACGAAAGCTCCTTAATGCCGCACTTGACCGAATCCGAACGCAATACACCGCCGGGAACTACCGCACGCACTTTTTTAAAGGACCTTGTCAGACGAACAAATTTAGATAAAAACCCGCCAGCCCCTACTACCACCACGCCATCAATGCCAGGATGCTTTTCGAAAACCTTCAAACTGTACGCGATCAATGGCTTGCCCTTGAGCAACACTAAAGCTTTAGGGACCTTAACGTTCAATCTCTTGCCTAAACCAGCCGCAACGATAATGACTTCAGTTTTCACTGCCGCTCCATCTTGGCAAAGATCATGCGGCCGGCCTGAGTCTGCAGGGCCGAGGTCACATAGACCCTGACCGACTGGCCCAGCGCTTTTCTGCCGTCGCTGACAACGACCATGGTGCCGTCTTCCAAATAGCCGATGGCCTGATTGGCTTCCTTGCCTTCCTTTAAAAGCCTGATCTCCAATTCTTCGCCGGTGAACACCACGGGCTTGACCGCGTTGACTAAGTCATTGACATTAAGCATTTCAATGCCCTGGATCGAGGCCATCCGGCTTAAATTGAAATCGGTGGTGCAAATACGGGCATCCATCAGTTTAGAAAGCTTGAGCAATTTCATGTCCACGGACTCATTACCGGTAAAATCATCTTCATGGATGCGCACATCCGTCGCAATGTCCTTTTGCATGGTTTTTAAGATCTCCATGCCGCGGCGCCCGCGCTGGCGTTTGGTGTCATCCTCGGAATCGGCCAGGCGCTGTAATTCCTGCAAGACAAAACGGGGCACCACCAAACGACCGCCCAAAAACCCGGTCTTAAAAATGTCCCCGACCCTCCCGTCGATGATAGCACTGGTGTCCACCAATACGACCCCGTCTTTTAAATCCTGCCTTTTAAACCGCACATACGGGATGATGAGGTTAAATTCGTCCTTGCCGCGCAGGGCCATGACGGCCCCTAGATAAGAAAAGGCCAATGTCAAAACCACTCTTAAAATCGGCTTAAGGACATCTCCCAACGGCATCAAATTAAGGATATCTGAAACTAGATTGGCCATAAAAATACCCAGTAAAAGGCCGAAGACCATGCTGGAAAGGCCTCTGACCGACACCTGCTTTAAATTGGCTTCAACAACGATCAGCAATCCGCCGCCGCAAACACAACCAATGACACCCATGAGGGGATTTTGATTAATGATGCCGATCTGATAACCAATGATGGCGCTGATGATCAAGAAAAAAATGCGGATGAATAATAATGTCATGAATATCTCCTATAATTTATCTAACGCTTCCTTCACTGTTGCAACCGGCACTAACTTGATATTAGACGGCTTAAAATCAGATTTGTTCTTTAAATTATTTTTAGGCACAAAACAACGGGTAAAACCTAATTTCTGCGCTTCATTGACACGCGAGGCGATCTGGGAGACACTGCGCACTTCCGCAGAAAGGCCGACCTCACCCAGGATGGCCGTATCATGAGGCACAACCTTATCCAGCAATGCTGAGGCAACGGCCAGGCTCACCCCCAGATCCGCGGCCGGGTCCATCACCTTAACACCACCGACGACATTCAAAAAAATGTCCTTGTCCCCTAAGTTGAGCCCAAGTCTTTTTTCCAGGACCGCGGCCAATAAGGCCAGGCGATTAGCGTCAAAGCCCTGGGTCTTTTGGCGCACCATGCCAAAAGCGCTGCGGGCCACCAAACCCTGGACCTCTACCAAGAACGGCCTCGTCCCCTCTAAGATGGGAACGACCACCGAGCCGGAAGAATTATCCGGGCGTTCGCAAAGAAAGATTTCCGAGGGGTTTGCCACTTCCTGCAGGCCCGCGGCTGTCATCTCAAAGACACCGATCTCATTGGTGGAACCAAAACGGTTCTTGTTGGCCCTTAAAATCCGATACGACGAATAACGCTCCCCCTCAAAATAAAGCACGCTGTCGACCATATGTTCCAGCACGCGCGGTCCTGCCAGCATCCCGTCCTTGGTGACATGGCCGATGAGAAACAAGGCGATCCCCCGTGATTTAGCGATCTGGGTGAACGCCGAAGCTGATTCCCTGACCTGGGCCACAGAACCCGGCGAGGATGAAAGCTCCGCTAGATGCACGACCTGGATCGAATCGATGATGACCACCTGGGGGGCTAATTCATGCAGTAACCCTGTGATGGTCTCAACGTCTATCTCATTGACGATATAAAAATTCTCATTGGCACTTTGGGCCACCCTGTCCGCCCGCATCTTGGCTTGTTTGACAGACTCTTCCCCGCTGATATACAAGACCTTTAAGCCGCTGCGAGCGAGCGCGCATCCGACCTGCAAGATGATCGTTGATTTGCCGATCCCCGGATCGCCGCCGATCAAGGTCACAGAACCCGGCACAATGCCTCCGCCCATGACCCGGTCAAATTCCCCGATAGCGGTCAAGTAACGCTTGTCCTGATAAATATCCACATCTTTTAAAAGCACCGGCGGGACAGACGTTATTGAAGGGCGTATGCTGGACGACTCACTACGGGCAACCTGGGCCTCTTCCACATAGGAGTTCCACTCCTCGCAATTAGGGCATTTGCCTACCCAGCGCGCGGATTGGGAACCACAGTTCTGACAAACGAACACTGTTTTGGTTTTCATTCCTTAGGCTTGGGCCGGTAAAGCAGTTTCCAGGGATTGCCTTTGAGGTCTGTCGTCAGATCATCGAGATTGTCAAAGATAGACTCATCGGTAAGCAGTTTGCCCAGGGTCCCGCGTCCTTCTTTCAAGTCCGTGCCCATCGCTCCAAATCCTTCCAAAGCTTCTTCCAGGTATTTTTCATTCGTTGCCGTCAAAATACCGTTATTGATATTATCAATGGTGCTCTGCACCTTGACCATCAGAACATCCGCCTGCTCGGCGATCTTTTCGATCGGCACAGGGTCATGGCCGACGATCACATTATCATCCTGTAAAAGGTCCGGTGACAGTCCGGGGACGATCTCAAGGTATTTCTCTCCCAGGATCCCCAGCTGATTGATCGTAATACTGGAATCCGAAGGGATCGCGATATTGTCCTTGATCCAGGCCTTGACCAATACCTTGGTTTTTCCGCCGTCGTTCTTATCGACGAACACCTGTAAACTTTTGACGACCCCCACTTCCACCCCTGCCAGCCGCACGGGGGCGGCCTCGCGCAAACCGCTGGCAAAACCGAACACGACCTGGATATGACGGCCTTTCTCAAAAATGGAAAAATCGCTGACTGAAATGACAAAAAAAGTCAGGGCCAGCATCGCCATCATGACAAACAAACCGACCTTCAATTCCAGTCCGTTATCTCGAGACATAATCAGTTCTCCCTTTATGAGATCCCTCGCTCTTAGGCTCGGGATGATCCCGACATTACGTCGGGATCATTTTACATGGCCAAAGATCAAACTCTCATCCTCGGTGATAGGCCCATGCGCATTGCCGTGGATGAATTGCTGGATCACCGGATGCTTGGAATTCCTGATCTCTTCCGGTTTCCCGTCGGCAATGATCTGGCCTTTATAAAACATCGCGATCGAGTCCGCCACCTGATAGGCGGAATTCATATCATGGGTCACCACGATTGAGGTGACTTTCAGTTTATCATGCAATTCAACGATCAAATGGTTGATCGCCGCCGCCGTGATAGGATCGACCCCTGTGGTCGGCTCATCGTACAATATGATATGCGGTTCCATGCAAAGGACACGGGCCAGGCTGACGCGTTTACGCATCCCTCCGGAAAGCTGGGAGGGCATGAGGTCCTCCACATCTTTAAGACCAACCAGCCCCAGGGCGTCACGCACGCGGCCCTGGACCGTTTTTTGGTCCAGGTTCATGAACTCGTTGAGGACAAAGCCGACATTCTCGCCGACATTCATGGAATCGAACAAGGCCCCGCCCTGAAAAACAACGCCGATCTCCTTGCGCAGGATATCATATTCCTTGTCGCCAAGATTGGTCACCTCAACCCCGTTGATCTTGATCGACCCGCTGTCCGGACGGACCAAGCCTACGATACACCTTAAAAGCACGGTCTTACCTACTCCGGAACGGCCGATGATGACTTTTGTCTCCCCCTTGCGCACAGTCAAATTGAGATTATTAAGCACCACCTTCTCGCCAAATACCTTATGTAAGTGATGGATCTCGATCATGGCTGGCCCTTAATTAAATATTCAGTAAGAAATAAAAAATAAACGTAATGAAGCAATCCGTCATGATGATCAAAATAAATGATCGCACCACCGCGGTCGTAGTGGCCTTGCCCACCCCTTCAGCCCCGCCTTTGACGGTCAGCCCATGATAGCATCCCACAATGGCGATGATCATGCCGAAAATGATCGTCTTGATAAGCCCTGTAAAAATATCCTTCATGGTCAGGGCCCTGAAGGTCATCTTCCAAAACATTTCGTGGCTGATATGCAATTTAAAAACACAGATCACATAACCGCCCCAAATACCGACAATGTCCGAAAGCATGGTCAGGACCGGAAGCATAAGGATAAGTCCCAAGAAGCGCGGAACGACCAGATACTTGACCGGATTGACGGCAAAAGCTTTGAGCGCATCGACCTGCTCGGTGACCACCATGGAGCCGATCTCCGCCGCGATACCGGCGCCGATACGGCCGGCCACGATCAGGGCTGTCAGTACCGGCGTCAATTCACGGGTCAGGGCGACTGCAATGACATTGGGGATATAAAGCTCGGCGGAAAGCTGTACCATTTGATACGCCATCTGCAAGGCAATGATCATCCCCACGAAAAATCCGACCAGCGTTGAAATGATAAAACTGCCGGGCCCAATGCGCTGGGCTTGGATCAAAGAACGATGCCCTTTAAAAGGGGGCGTCAAGGCACAAACAATCGTTTGTGACGCCAAGATCGTCAATTCCCCCAAATAACGGATCCAATCCTTGGCAGAATTAACGGCTCTGGATGTCAATAGGTTCATTGATTAGGCTAATACCAAGTTACCATCTTTACGGACAACTGTGACCTTACTGCCTTCTTTAAAACGTCCGGAAATAATTTCTTCGGAAAGCATGTCTTCCACGTAACGCTGGATGGTTCTTTTTAAAGGCCTGGCCCCGTACATCGGGTCAAAACCTTTTTCCATCAGGAAATCCATGGCTTCATTGGAGAGGCTGATATCGATCCCCCGGCCTTTAAGGCGTTCAATGACCTCATTGACCTCAAGCTTGATGATCTGCTCAAGATCAACCTTGGTCAGGTTCCTGAACACAATAATATCGTCGATACGGTTGAGGAATTCCGGCTTGAATGCTTTTTTGACCTCATTGAGCAAACGGTCCTTGACAGCATTATAAGAAGTGTCCTCGGTTTGAGCCACAAAACCAAGCGAGCCGGCATTGCGGATCATCTCGGCACCGACATTCGAGGTCATGATGATGATGGTGTTACGGAAATCCACCTTACGACCCAAACTGTCGGTCAATTGCCCGTCTTCAAAGACCTGCAACAATAAATTAAAAACATCCGGATGGGCTTTTTCAATTTCATCCAGGAGGATCACGGAATAAGGACGGCGACGGACTTTTTCAGTCAACTGGCCGCCTTCTTCATAGCCGACATAGCCCGGAGGCGCACCGATCAGGCGCGAGACATTGAATTTGTCCATATATTCGGACATATCGATCTGGATCAACGCATCCCTGTCACCGAACATGAACTCAGATAAGATACGGGCCAACAAACTTTTCCCCACTCCTGTAGGCCCTAAGAAAATAAACGAACCAATGGGGCGGCGAGGATTCTTGATCCCTGCCCTGGAACGGCGCACGGCACGGGAAATAGCCGAGACCGCTTCGTCCTGGCCGATCACTGCTTTTTTCATCTGGTCTTCCATCTTAAGCAGGCGATCACTTTCTTTCTGCTCTAAACGGATAAGCGGGATCTTGGTCCATTGCGAAACCACCCGGGCGATATCATCGTCGGAGATAGTCAAAGAGACATCATCGCGCTTTTGCATCCATTCCGCGCGTTTGCGTTCCAATTGCTCACGCACCTCACGCTCCTGGTCGCGCATCTTGGCCGCGCGTTCAAAATCCTGGATCTTGATGTAGGATTCTTTTTCTTTCTTTAGCTGTTCGATCTTTTCTTCAAGCTCCTTGATATCATCGGGCACGACCATGGCGAGCAATCGGGCCTTGGCACCGGCCTCATCTAAAATATCCACGGCTTTATCCGGTAAAAACCTGTTGGAAATATAGCGGTCTGACAAACGGGCCGCGGCTTCCAGGGATTCATCGGAATATTTGACCCTGTGATGGGCTTCATATCTATCGCGCAAGCCCTTTAAGATCTGGATCGTTTCATCCACGGATGGAGGCTCAACGATGATCGTCTGGAAACGGCGTTCCAGGGCGGCATCTTTCTCGATGTTCTTACGGTACTCATCCATGGTGGTGGCCCCAATGCACTGGATCTCACCGCGGGCCAGGGCCGGTTTCAAAATATTAGCGGCGTCAATGGCGCCTTCGGCGGCACCGGCACCAACGAGGGTATGGATCTCATCGATAAATAGCACGAGCTTACCTGATCGTTTAAGCTCATCCATGACTGCCTTGATGCGTTCCTCAAATTGGCCGCGGTATTTGGTGCCCGCGATCATCATGGCCAGATCAAGAACCACAATGGTCTTGTCACGCAATAGTTCAGGCACATCACCCTGAACGATCTGCTGGGCCAAACCCTCGACAATAGCGGTCTTACCGATACCCGCTTCGCCCAATAGGACCGGATTATTTTTCGTGCGACGGGACAAGATCTGGATCACGCGCTCGATCTCATTCTTGCGGCCGATCACGGGATCAAGCTTGCCTTCACGGGCGAGCTTGTTTAAATTGCGGCCATAGGCATCAATGGCCGGGGTCTTGCCGGCTTTGACCGTTTCCGGCTGTTGGCCGTAACCAGGAATACCGGAACCTAATAATTCCATGACTTCATTGCGTAATTTGCCAAGATCTAACCCTAAATTCAAAAGCACCCTGTAAGCCATGCCTTCGCCTTCTTTGACCAGGCCTAACAGTAGATGTTCGGTGCCGATATAATTATGGCCCAGCGCACGGGCTTCCTCAGCGGAGAGTTCGAGCGCTTTTTTGGAACGCGGGGTAAAAGGAATATCGCCCACCACTTGGGTGGAAGGTCCGGCTTGCACTAATTTCTCGACTTCAAGCCTGATCGTTTCCAAGTCAAGGCCAAGCTTTTGCAACACAGCCGCGGCCACCCCTTCGCCTTCACGGATCAAACCTAATAATAAATGTTCAGTACCGATATAATCGTGGTTAAAACGCCTGGCTTCTTCTTTGGCGTAGACAATAACTTTACGAGCTCTTTCTGTAAATCGATTAAACATCTTTGACTCCTTCCATAAGACGGTACTAAATTATCTCCAGGATTGTGCCGAATAATTATGAGTGTCCGGCATGAGGACCGTTTCCTTAATCAATATTAGAGGAACGGCCTAACTTCTGGCGGATAACAGCCGCCCTTTTAGTATCGCGTTCGAACGCGTTTAATTTTTTACCTTCTATTTTTTGTAAATGTGCCGGTTGGATCATGATAAATAATTCATTGAGTGCCTTATGATCAACATGTTTAAGAATACCCATATCCAACCCCAAGCGCACCATGGAAAAAAGCTCGATAGACTCCTGGCTCGAGATGATGCGCGCTGTTTTCAATAATCCCCAGGAACGACAGACCTTATCCTCGAGCATCGGTTTGTTCTGCAAGAGAAGCGCCTGACGTGCCTGTTCTTCCTGTTCGATGACCTGACGGATCAGGCCGTTGATATTCTGGATGATATCCATCTCACTATGGCCCAGGGACACTTGATTGGAGATCTGATAAAAATTCCCCGACGCCTGGGTGCCCTCGCCGTAAAACCCGCGGCTGGCAAAACTTAATTTGGAA
>CAZASA010000042.1:0-17933 GCA_964487685.1 uncultured Planctomycetales bacterium | reverse complement strand
CTGCCGACATTGTGCTTATCGCGCCAGCGACGGCCAATATTATAGGGAAATTGGCCAACGGCCTGGCCGATGATATGCTTACAACGTTTGTCATAACCAGCCGCGCCCCGGTTTTTATTGCGCCGGCGATGAACGACGAGATGTACGCCAACGCTATTGTTAAGGACAACTGCGCCAAACTTAAAAAGCACGGGTTTAAATTCATCGAGCCTGTGAAAGGTAAATTAGCGTGCGGCACCGTCGGCGTCGGCCACTTGGCGGAAGTTGAAGACATCGTTAAAGCTGTTTTAAAATAATGGCGGGGTAGCCAAGTGGTAAGGCAGCGGTCTGCAAAACCGCTATTCACCGGTTCGATTCCGGTCCTCGCCTCCAGATAGGGAAGTTTTGGGCGGGTGGTGGAATTGGTATACACGTAGGACTTAAAATCCTATGACCGCAAGGTTGTGAGGGTTCAATTCCCTCCCCGCCCATTTTTAGGGACCCGTAGCTCAGTTGGTTAGAGCGTTTCCTTGACATGGAAAAGGTCACAAGTTCGAGTCTTGTCGGGTCCACCAGATTTTTGAACTTCCCCAACCCCTCTTTAAAAAAAGAGGGGAGAATATTATGGAATATACGAGAGACATAGATAAGTTAAGGCACACGGCGGCGCATGTGATGGCGCAGGCGGTGCAGGAGCTGTGGCCGGACGTCAAGGTCACTATCGGGCCGGCCATAGACAATGGTTTTTATTACGATTTCGATAAGAAAGAGCCATTTACTGACGAGGATTTACGCAAGATCGAAAAAGGCATGCATCACATTGTCAACAGGGACCTGCCGCTGACACAGTCCTTCATGGACCGTGAGGAGGCCAAAAAATTCTTTGGCGCTGCCAACGAAACCTATAAGGTCGAATTGATCGACGGAATACCTGACAAGGAAGTTTCCATTTACAAGACAGGTAAGGACGAGTTTATTGATCTTTGCAAAGGCCCGCATGTGGCCACGACCGGCCTTATCAAAGGCTTCAAGCTTTTGTCCGTCGCTGGTGCGTATTGGCGAGGGGACGAAAAAAAACCCATGCTCCAGCGCATCTACGGCACCGCGTTTTTCACGCAAAAAGAGCTGGATGAATATTTAAAAATGCTTGAAGAAGCAGGCAAGCGCGATCACCGCAAGATCGCCACCCAGCTTGATCTTTTCCATATTTATCACGATACCGCCGGGGCAGGGCTTGTATTTTATCATCCTAACGGAGCGATGCTAAGAAAGATCATGGAAGACTACCTGCGCACCCAGCATTTAAAACGCGGGTATCAATTGGTCGTGACCCCGAATATTTTAAAAGGCAAACTTTGGGACATCTCCGGGCATGCGGAGAATTACCGTGAGAACATGTATTATTTTAAAGTGGACGACGAGGATTATGCGGTCAAGCCCATGAATTGCCCGGGCCATATCCTTATTTATAAATCCCAGACACGCTCGTACCGTGACCTTCCCGTCAGGTATTTTGAATTGGGCACGGTATACCGTCAGGAAAAAGCTGGGGTATTGCACGGACTTTTGCGCGTGCGCGGGTTTACCCAGGACGATGCGCATATTTTCCTGCGGCCAGACCAGATCAAAAATGAGGTCATGGACGTCATTGATTTTGTCTTTGACACGATGAAAGATTTTGGTTTCCATGACCTGCACATAGAACTGTCCACGAGACCGGAAAAATTTATGGGTTCCGTCGCTAATTGGGACAAAGCCACGGCGGCCCTGAAAGACGCGCTGGATACCAAAAAATTAAAATATGAGATCAACGAAGGGGACGGCGCTTTTTATGGACCTAAGATCGATATTAAATTAAAAGACGCCATCGGCCGTCAATGGCAATGCGGGACCATCCAATGCGATTTCTTCTTGCCGGAACGCTTTGAACTTAATTACGTGGATGAGACCGGGGCCCAGGCCCCGCTTGTCATGCTTCACCGGGCTATCTTGGGGAGTTTGGAAAGGTTCATTGGTACTCTGATCGAGCATTACGCGGGGAATTTTCCATTGTGGCTGGCGCCTAATCAAGTGACGATCATCCCCATTAAAACTGAGCATCAGGCTTTTGCCATAGAGATCAAAGCCGCGTTGCAGCAGGCAGACATCAGGGTCACCGTCGATGACCGCAATGAATCGTTGTCTAAAAGGATCCGTGAGGCGTCCATCAAAAAGATCCCGTATCAAATCATTTTGGGGGACAAAGAAGTACAAAGTTCCCAGGTGTCTGTTCGTTTGCAAAACGGAAACGATCTAGGCTCCATGAGCTTGGAAGCACTGATCGGGCGCCTGAAGCAGCAGATTATTGACAAGCTATAGAATTTAGGGATAATAGAACGCTCTTATACTAAAAAGTACACATCCAGGAGGATTACCTATTTTAAAGAATATCAGGATCAACAATCAAATTCGTTCCAAAGAAGTCAGGGTGATCGGGCCAAATCTCGAGCAATTAGGTGTCGTGAACATTGTAAGGGCCTTGGAGTTGGCCGGTGAGTATGGGTTAGATCTTATTGAGGTGGCTCCCACGGCAACCCCGCCGGTTTGCCGGATCATTGATTTCAGTAAATATAAGTATGACCAGCAGAAAAAAGAACGCAAGGTCAAGAAACACCAGCATGTGACGCATTTAAAGCAGATCAGGATCAAGCCGCATATCGATGATCATGACCTGGAAATTAAAATGCGCCAGGCCATTGCGTTTTTAAGCAAAAAAGACAAGGTCAAGATCAACATGATGTTCCAGGGCAGGGAAATGAGCTTCCGTGACCAATGGAAAGCGGTCTTGGAAAAAGTGGTCGCGGCAACCACTCAGTATGCGACCGTTGAAAAGGCGCCTATGGCCGAGGGACGTGTTGTATCCATGGTCTTGTCGCCTAAAACAGAAAAGTAATATTTAAGTTCAATAGAACTCTTGAAAGGTACGGAATTATGGCAAAAAGAATGAAATTAAAAACAAAAAAAGCGGCAGCCAAGCGTTTGCGCATGACCAAAAGCGGTCTGTTGAAAAAGCGCAATGCCGGACGCCAGCATATCCTGGGCAAAAAGACCCGCAAACATAAACGCCAGTTGCGCCACAGCGGATACGTATCAGCGACGGACGCCAAGCGTATAAGAAAGGTGTTGCCGTATGGTACGAATTAAAACAAATGTTTATTCTCACAGGCGTAAAAAACGCGTTTTAAAGGAAGCCAAAGGCCAATTCGGCGACCGCAGCAAGCGGTATAAAGAAGCTATCAAGTCTTTAATTGGTTCCCGTCAGTATGCTTATTTTGACCGCAAAAAGAAAAAAAGCGAATATCGCAGCGTTTGGATCATCCGATTGAACGCCGCTTGCCGTGAATCAGGGATCACCTATAGCCGTTTTGTCAGCGGACTAAAAGCAGCCAATATCAAGCTTGACCGCAAGGTGATGGCAGACCTGGCCGTGACACAGCCGGAAGTATTTGCACAGATCGTTGAGCAGGCCAAGGTCTTGAAACCGAAACTGGCCACCAAGAAAGCAGCGAAGAAGGCGTAAATAGCGAGAATATTTTTAAATGTTCTTTCTTGATGCCCCGCCTAAAAAACGGGGCATTAACATTAGGTGATCAGGATGCCGTGGAATTTCCAAGAAATTCAAGATCAGGCTAAAACAGAGGCCCAGGCTGTGAGCAATCGCCCTGACCTGGAAGCTTTCCGCCTGAAATATTTGGGCAAGAAAGGCATCGTCGCCGCTGTCTTTGCATCGCTTGCCACGGCAGAGCCCAGCCAAAAAGCGGCCATCGGCAAAGGGGCCAATGATTTAAGAAAGACCGTCGAGGGATTGATCGCGGCCAGGTCCATTGACCTTGACCCAACCACGGCCATGGATGAGCGTGTGGATATTTCCCTGCCAGGCACAGGCGAGGCGTTAGGGCATACCCATTTGTTGACCCAAACCATGCAAGAGATCATTGCGGTCTTTGAGCGGATGGGTTTTGTCGCCATTGAAACTCCTGAAATCGAAACAGAATTCCACAATTTCACAGGCTTGAATATCCCCATTGACCATCCTTCCAGGGACGCCTTTGACACATTTTATTTAGATGCTGAAGATCCATCAGCGAAAGGGCGCCGTTTACTCCTGCGCAGCCATACATCCCCCGGACAGGTAAGGATCATGAAAGAGCATAAGCCGCCGATGGCGGTGATCGTTCCGGGACGCGTGTATCGGCCCGACGCAGTGGACGCCAGCCATTCGTTCATGTTCCATCAGGTCGAAGGTCTTTTGGTCGATGAAAAGGCGCAATTTTCTGAACTTAAAGGATTGTTGACAGAATTCTGCCGGCGATTTTTTGGCCCCAAGGTCAGCATGCGTTTTCGTCCGCATTTTTTCCCATTCACAGAACCATCGGCGGAAGTTGATATCAATGCCGAGATCTTAGGGATCCAGCGCAAGAAATGGCTGGAAATATTAGGCTGCGGCATGGTCAACCCTAAAGTGTTTGAAGCCGTTGGATATCCCAAGGGAAAATATAAAGGTTTTGCCTTCGGCATGGGCGTTGAGCGCATGGCTATGCTTAAATACGGCATTAACGATATCCGTTTATTTTATGAGAATGATGTGCGGTTCCTGAAACAGTTTTAACTGTTTAACATGGAGGAAATATGAAAAAACTGCTATTAACGATCGCCCTTTGTTTTTGTGTTGGAATAACGATGGTCTCTGCCGCTGTCATTAATTCTGTCATTGCAGCGGCCCCTATTCCATCATCCGTAAATGTAGTGATCAAAGCTAATATGAAGAATGATGCCATTGCCTATAATCTTAATGACGATGATATCCTTTTAACAGTTTCATTGGCAAACACACAGGCATTCGCCATTGAACCGGATAATTTACAATACGATGTGTATTTAAGGGCCAATGATCCAGTCACTCACCAGTTTTTACAGCCGGTATTTGTTGGCAGCGGCCAGTTATTGATCGCCACCATTCCTGTAAACGGTAAACTAACACTCCAAGTGCCGGCCGGTGCCAGCGCCTGGATCGGCGGCCAGGAAGTATTCAGTTCAATTAGCACGATAGGCAACAACTATTATCCTAATATCCAAAATACCCCGCACCCTCAAGGGATTTATACAGTAAGGGTCCGATTTTCCGGACATAATGTTTCGAATGCCGCACAGAAGGTCATAGGCGAGACCTATATCGGTTTTGGGATAAATACGCAGACAGAAGTTTAGAATTTTATGAAACTATCTTTAAATTGGTTAAAGAAATATATTGATCCCAAGTTATCGATGGATGCGCTGATTGAGCGGCTGACGATGGCCGGGCTTGAGGTGGAGGCTGTTGAGTCAGTCGGCGGGGACACGGTATTAGAAATCGAGATCACCCCTAACCGTCCGGATTGTTTGAATTTTTTAGGGTTAGCGCGGGAAATAGGGGCCATCACCGGAAAGCCCGTTAAAAGCCCGAAGATCAGTAATTTCAATGCCCCTGCTTTAAAGAAACTTGTTTCCATCGAGGACAAAAAAGACTGCAGCTGTTATATCGGGACCTTGATGAACGAAGTCCATGTGCTGGAATCTCCTCAGGAGCTTAAAAAGTGCCTGACATCCGTGGGTATCAAAACGGTCAATAATGCGGTAGATATCACTAATTTTGTCATGATGGAAGGCGGCCAGCCCCTGCATGCTTTTGATTACGATAAATTGATCGGAGACAAAATTTTTGTGCGCCGGGCCAAGGCCGGTGAAAGTATTGTCACGCTCGACGGCGTTGAACGGAAACTCGACCCTACGATCCTGGTCATTGCAGACGCCAAAAGACCCGTGGCCATTGCCGGCATTATGGGCGGGCGGGACACGCAGATAACGGCCCATACGAGGAACATTCTCCTGGAAAGCGCCCATTTTGATATGGGCCTGGTCCGGAGGGCATCACGATCTTTAGGTCTCAGAAGCGATTCATCTTACCGCTTTGAGCGCAATGTGAATATTGAAGGCGTATTACCCGCCGCCAACCGCGCAACCGAATTATTGTTACAATTGACTGAAGGGCGACTGATAGGGCGTGGGAGCATTTTAACAAAAGCCAAAAGCGCTGCCAAAAGCATTAGTTTAAAAACCGCTGACATAGAATCATTGTTAGGATTGACGGTTACTGCGAGCAAGGTTAAAACATGGCTTTCCAGACTGGGCTTCAAAGTAAGTGTCAAGGCAGAGATGCTTATCGTGACGCCGCCCGTCAACCGCGCGGACATCCAGCAAGAGGTGGACGTGATCGAAGAGATCGCCCGCATGGTGGGTTTTGACCATCTGCCGTCAAAGATGCCGGTGATCAAATCAGCCAATATTCCCGTCGATAAAAATCCGCGTGCGATCAAAGATCAAATCCGAAGGTCCTTGACTGCCGCAGGCCTCAATGAGATCATCACCCATGCCATGATCAATAGCAAGTCCATGTCCAAGTGCAATTTAGGCGATATGCCGGTGATGCGCATCTACAATCCTTTGACCCAAGACCAGGAATTGATGCGCCCTATCCTGCTGCCATCGTTATTACAGGTGGTGGTGACGAATTTTAACCGTGGCCAAAAAGACCTGCGTTTTTTCGAGATCGGTAAAACGTATTTTAAATCAGGAGAACGAGAGACTGCCGCAGTCTTGTTGACCGGACGGCGCAGCCACGATTGGCGCTCGTCCAAAAAAGACATGGTAGCGATCTTTGACCTTAAAGGAGTTTTAGAGAATATTTTCCAGAGTATCGGGGCCAATGCATCGTTTGAATCAGCTCCGGTACCGGCTTTTGACCCTTCGTGTGCGGCAACGATCATTATTGAGGGAAAACAAATCGGTGTTTTAGGCAAGTTGGAACAAAAAGTTTTATCTAATTGGGACATTAAAAACCAAGATGTTTATTATGCAGAGTTTTTCCTGGATGCTGTTTTTCTCCATTCAGGCAAGATTAAGAAATATCAGCCGATCTCAGAATACCCGGCCATCATGAGGGATGTTTCCTTGGCCGTTAAAAAAGATGTCCCCTACAAGAAAATTGAAGAAATATGTTTCAAGCAGGGAGGGGACATTCTGAGGTCTGTGCAGTTTATCGAGCAATATTTAGGGGACAAGATCCCCGCCGGTCAAAAAGGCCTGGTATTTTCCTGCCAGTATCAATCCAACACAGGGACCTTGCGTGAAGACCAGGTCACCGCGGTCCACGAACGCATCCTGCAGGCGCTCACCAACGATCTTGGCGCTGTCCGTCGGTAAAATTGGTGACACCTGCCAATTTAAATTGGTAGCTGTCACCAATTTTCAATGCTATAATAAATCTACCCTGCGCTGTTCGATAGGGTCTCGGATGTATTGAACCACAAAACAATACTACGGGAGCCGGTAACCTGTTGGCGCGCCTTTGGCGGCCTCACACTGGTACCCACTTGAGAAGGATGGTTCTCATTTACACCAGATCCAACGGCAGAGGCGGGGTTTTTTGGAAATTAATATGCCTTCCAATTTATTTATTCCCGATGAAAAAACCATTCCCTTGGACTCTCCTCTAAGCGCCCGCATGCGCCCGCGTTCTTTGGATGAGTTGGTGGGCCAAAAACATATTTTAGGCGAAGGTAAACTGCTCACCCGGGCCATTGAAGCAGACAGGGTATCTTCCCTTATTCTTTTCGGGCCGCCGGGGGTCGGCAAGACGACCTTGGGCCTGTGCATTTCCCATAAAACCAAATCACATTTTGAAAAGATCAACGCGGTGGCTTCCAACGTCGATGAAATGCGGAAGATCCTGGCCAGCGCCCAAAACCGCCGCAGTACCTCCGGACGCAAGACCATTCTTTTTATCGATGAGATCCACCGGTTCAATAAAGCCCAACAGGATGTTTTGATGCCGGACATCGAAGAGGGCAATATTATTTTGATCGGGGCTACCGTCTTTAATCCTTTTTTTGCCCTTGTTTCCCCTTTATTATCGCGTTCATTGATCTTCGAACTGCAGCCGTTAGCGCCGGATGACTTGAAGGTTTTGATGCGCCGAGCCATTGAAGATAAAGAACGGGGATTGGGCGCTTTTAAGATCAAGATGGAGCCCGAAGCCCTGGAATTCCTTTCTACTATAAGTGACGGGGATGGACGTAAAGCGCTCAACGCGCTGGAAGTGGCCGTATTAACAACGCCAAAATCCGCGGATGGCACGATCCATGTTACCCGGCCGATCGCGGAAGAATCCATCCAGAAAAAACAGGTGAATTATGACGGGGACGGCGATGCGCATTATGACACCGCGTCGGCATTTATCAAATCCATGCGCGGTTCTGATGCGGATGCGGCCCTTTATTGGATGGCCAAGATGATCTATGCCGGTGAAGACCCGCGCTTTATCGCCCGGCGCATTGTGATCTGCGCTTGCGAAGATGTAGGCAATGCCGATCCGCAAGCGTTGATCCTGGCCAATGCCGCGGCCAATGCTGCGGAATTTATCGGATTGCCGGAGGCACGCATCATCCTGGCCCAGGCCGCGGTATATGTGGCGTGTGCCCCTAAATCCAATGCTGTTTATTTAGGCATTGATAAAGCATTGGCTGATGTTAAAGATCAGCGTACCCATGGCGTTCCGGTCCACCTTAAAGACAGTCACTACAAAGGGGCGGATAAATTAGGCCATGGCGCGGGCTATAAATATGCCCATGATTATCCTCAACATTATATAGAGCAGGAATATATGCCGCATAAGGCGGTTTATTATGAGCCGACCTTGCAGGGCTATGAAGCAAAGATCAAAGAGAGAATGGACAAGTTAAAGAAAAAATGATATTATACGCGGCAAATGAAGGATAAAGGCTCTTTAAGAATTTATTATTTAAAACTCCTTAAAGAGCAGGACAAACAGGAGTGTTTGCGCAAAAGCCGTCTGATCGCAGAGCAATTATGGAAATTGCCTGCCATTCAACAAGCGCGTAACATTCTATTTTATGCATCCATGCCAGGCGAGGTGGATACCTTGGCGATGATTGAAAAGGCGATTTTTTCGGGAAAACAGGTAGCTTTACCTATTGTTGAACAAAATCAAAGGAAGATAATTCCTACATTAATTTCATCTATGGAAGATGTACATATCGGCACATACGGTATCACCGAGCCTAAAAGTCCCCATAAGGCGCTTGCTTTAAAGGATATTGATGCGGTGATCGTCCCTGGACTGGCGTTTGACAAACAGCATCATCGCCTGGGCCGCGGGGCAGGTTATTATGACCGTTTTTTAAGCACGCTTCCTAAGACTGTTACTACTGTCGGCCTTGCCTTTGATTTTCAACTCACCGAAAGCCTTCCCACTGAGGCGCACGATACGCGCCTTCAGCAAGTCATCGCAGGTTAATGCTTTAAGAAATTAATCTAAATAATTATGTCACCCCCGAATGTTTTAATCGGGGGTCCAAGTCAGAATTAATTCTGTTATGGATTCCCGCTTTCGGTCGTGTTGACCGACACTCGCAGTTGCTCGCGGGAATGACATTACGCAGGAAGAAGGAGATTGCCATGGAAAGTAATGCTTTAGGCCAGGCACTATTTTATGTTTTGGGGGCCATTGTTTGTATCATTGGCGGGTATTACCTTAACCGCATTTTGGGCCGCCAACGCACAGATCTGGCCACTAAAGAAGCCGGCGGGATACGTGAATTAGCCAAACGTGAAGCTGAAACCATCCGCAAGGAAGCTGAACTGCAGGCCAAAGATCTTCTGTTAAAAATGCGCCAGGATTTTGAGAAGGAGACCAAGGAGCGACGTGATGAGCTTAGCAGTATGGAAAAGCGCGTTTTGCAACGCGAAGAGAATATCGACAAGCGTGTTGATCTTTTAGAGAAAAAAGAAAAAGACCTGACCAGCCGCCTTGAGACATTGATACGGGGCGAAGCCAGCGTTAAACAAAAAGAAGAAGAGCTGACCAAGGTCTTGGCCCAGGAAAAAGAACGGCTTTATACCATCGCTAATTTGACCGCAGAAGACGCCAAACAGATATTGTTGCGCCGCCTTGAGGAAGAGATCCTTAATGAGAAGGCCATGCGCCTGCGCCATATGAATGAAGAGATCAAGGAAACCGCTGATAAAAAAGCGCGGGAGATCATTAGCACGGCCATTCAGCGCTGTGCTTCAGACCATACAGCCGAGACTACCATTTCAGTGGTGCCTCTGCCTTCCGATGAAATGAAGGGACGCATCATCGGACGCGAGGGACGCAATATCCGTACCTTGGAACAGGCCACGGGGGTCGATATCATCATTGATGATACACCCGAAGCTGTGACCATTTCAGGTTTTGACATGGCTCGCCGCGAAGTCGCGCGTATGGCCTTGGAACAACTTATTGTCGACGGTCGCATTCATCCTGGCCGTATCGAGGAAGTGGTGGAAAAAGCCAAATTAGAATTAGAGAAGAAGATCAAGGAAGACGGAGAACAGGCCGCTATTGAACTGGGCATTCACGGCATGCACCCGGAACTGATCAAACTAGTGGGGCGTCTGCGTTATCGGACTTCATTCGGACAAAACGGACTTAATCACTCCATCGAAGTGGCCAAGCTTATGGGCATCATGGCGCATCAATTGGGCGTTGATGTCAAGACGGCCAAGCGTGCCGGATTGCTGCACGATATCGGCAAGGTGGTGTCCTCTGATGTGGAAGAAGGCACGCATGCCATTGTCGGCGCACGTCTGTCGCGCAAATACGGCGAATCCGAAGAAGTGGCCTATGCGGTGGAAAGTCATCATGGCGAAGTGGAAATGAATACGGTTTACGGGGTCTTGGTTTCTGCTGCCGACGCTATCAGTGCTGCCAGGCCCGGCGCCCGCGCCGAGAGCATGGAAACATATATCAAACGTCTGGAAAATCTCGAGAAGATCTCCAATTCTTTCAAAGGCGTTGAAAAGACGTATGCCCTGCAGGCTGGCCGTGAGATCAGGGTCGTTGTCATGCCCGAGAAGGTCAGTGACGATGAAGCGGTGATCATGGCGAGGGACATTCGCAAGAAAATTGAAGAAGAAATGGAATATCCGGGACATATCAAGGTCATGGTGGTAAGAGAGATCCGTGCCATCGAATATGCGAAATAGTCCAAAAGGGAAACATGAATATATTATGTATCGGTGATATTGTGGGGAGGCCTGGGCGGGAGGCGGTGGCTTTTGCTTTGCCCAGGATCAAAAAGGAACAGGCCATCGATCTTGTGATCGCCAATGCTGAAAATGCTTCGGGCGGCTCAGGGTTGATCCCCAAGAATGCCGAAGAGATATTGGGGACGGGAGTTGATGTGATCACCATGGGGGACCATGTGTGGGACAAGCCGGAGATATTTCCCTATCTGCAGGAACATCAAAATCATATCATACGGCCGGCTAATTTTCCCGAAGGTTCTCCTGGCGTCGGTTGGACGATCGTAACGGCCGCCAATGGAGTAAAAGTGGGCGTAATAAATCTTTTGGGCCGAACCTTTATGCGTTATAATGTGCTCTGTCCGTTCCTGATGCTTGATGCGATCGTGGCCCTGGTCAAAAAGCAGGCCGCGGTGATCATCGTGGATATGCACGCGGAGACCACCAGTGAAAAAGTGGCCATGGGCCATTTCGCCGACGGTAAAGTATCGCTGGTCTTCGGCACGCACACACATATCCAAACAGCTGATGAAAAGATCCTGCCGCAGGGCACGGCGTATATTACGGACTTAGGAATGACAGGCCCGTATGATTCTGTGATCGGCCAGGACAAGCAGAAGATCATTACCCGTTTTATGACCAGTATGCCCAATAAATTTGAAGTAGCACAGTCACCGGGAACAGTGCATGGCGTTATCATCAAGGTGGACCCTTCAACAGGCAAGGCCCAGTGGATCACCCGCCTACAGGTGGCCCATAGCACATAAACCAGCATACATGTGAGGAGAATCATATGGGTTGGGAAGGAATGGACCGCAGGAAATTTCCCAGGGTAATGTATCCATGCTTGGTCAAAGTGATCTATCCCGACGGACATCAGGACAATATTTTGACGCACACGGAGAATATCGGATTGGGCGGGCTTTGTGTCACGCTTAAAAATGAAGTCAAACTTTTTAACGCTGTTGATATGGAAGTTGATCTTTTAGACCTTAATGAGCATATAAAACCTAAAGGCAAGGTGGTCTGGAATGTGCGGCGCAAAGCGACCGAAGAGGTCAAGCCCATGTTCTATGACACAGGCATAGAATTCACGGAAATTTCCAAAAAGGACTATGAGCGTTTGCGGGAGAATCTCCAACGGTTGATCGACAAGGGCGTTCAACTTTCAAAACCATACATTTAAATTTTAGTAGAATATGTTTGATAAAGATCGAAGAAAATACCCCCGGGCCAATTACCAATGTCAATTGACGATGTGGATGACCAACGGGTCCAATGAGACGATACTGGCTAATACCACCAACATCGGGCTTGGCGGACTATGCGTGCATCTTAATCAAGGGATCGGCATCGGTGCTAAGACGGACATTATTTTGATTTTTAACGGCCCCACACCGGCTTTTAAGTGCCAGGGAGTGGTGGTCCGTTCGCAAAAGGGCGACGGCAAGAGCTATGATATCGGTGTCCAGTTCGACCCTTTAAACGAATCCCAGCAGACATTTCTCGACGGGAAGATTGCCGAGATCCTGGACCAGGAGAAAAAAGGAAAAAGTTAATGGTCCGTGTTCGTTTTGCCCCTTCCCCCACAGGTTTTTTGCATATTGGCTCTGCCCGCACAGCGCTTTTTAACTGGATGTATGCCAAGGCCCAGGGCGGCCAATTTATCCTGCGCATTGAAGACACGGACAAGGTCCGCTCCAAAGACGAGTATCTCCAGGAGATCCTCGATAGCATGAAGTGGCTTGGATTGACGTGGGATGAATATTATACCCAAAGCGACCGTTTTGATCTGTACCGTAAGTATGCCGACCAATTGCTTGCCGAAGACAAGGCTTACAAGGACGGGGAAGCGGTGATCCTGAGGGTCTTGCCCAAATCGATCAAGGTCTATGACCTGATCCGCGGGGAGATCGTCGTTGACAGTAAGGAGCTTAAGGACCAGGTCTTGATGAAATCCGACGGTTCGCCCACCTATAGTTTTGCCTGTGTGATCGACGATGCGCTCATGGAGATCTCCTGCGTTATCCGCGGGGAAGACCATATTTCCAACACCCCCAAACAGATATTGATCTATGAAGCTTTGGGCTTTAAAGTGCCTAAATTCGCGCATCTGCCCTTGATCATGGACCCGGAAGGCGGGCGCATGTCCAAGCGATTTGGGGCCACGGCCGTGACAGAATACCGAACCCAGGGCTATTTGCCAAACGCTATCGTCAATTACCTGATGCTATTGGGCTGGTCGCCGGGGAATAACCAGGAAAAGGTCACCATGGCCTCAGCTTTGAAAACATTTTCGATCAAAAAGATCAATAAGGCTGGGGCGGCCTTTTCTTTGGAGAAGCTCCAATGGCTTAACAGCCAGTACATCAAAGAAATGGACAATGCCTCATTAGCCCAAGCCTTAGCCCCGATCGTGGCAGCGAAATACCCTGAGGCGCATGTGGAGGCAAAAGACCTGGAACATATGGTACAATTGTACAAAGGGCGCATGAACACCCTGATGGATTTCCTTGACTGGACAAATTTTATATTCAATGAACAGGTCCATTTTGATGATGAGGTAAAATCGAAACACTTATCGCAGGACATGCACAAAGAGTTTGATATGTTAGCCGATGCCTTAAGTAAAATAAGGGATTTTACCGTAAAAACGACGGAAGAGGCTTTCCGGGGATTGGTCGCCCAATTAGGTATTGAAGCAGGGATTTTGGTGCATCCGGTGAGGGTGGCATTGACAGGCAAAGCGGTGGGGCCCGGTCTTTTTGATACAATGGCCCTGTTAGGTCAAGAACGCACCGTGCGTCGTTTGAGGGAAGCATTTAAAAAGTCATGAGCATAAACAGGAGGATCTCCATGCATCGATCACTGATCATTGTTGTGCTAAGTCTCTCTTTGTGCAGCTCAATGGTTTTGGCAGGTGATATCAAAGCACAACACACTGCGATCACAACTACGTTTTTGGACACCGGCTCTGCCGATAATGGCCCCATCGGGGCTATCATCAATGCTCTTAATAAAGCGGACGCCTGGATCCAAAGGAACATCTGGTAAATCCGCCAACTACTGCCTTGTCGTCTAATGGTAGGACACGAGATTCTGGATCTCGGTATCATGGTTCGAGTCCATGCGAGGCAACCACGTTGGACAAGAGGCCCTTTTGGCGAATATGCTGAAGGGCTTTTTGTATGTAGGACAAGGGGTTGCGTCATTTAGTGTGTAGTTCGAGGCTATTCTTTTTAAGATGACAGCCTTTTCGTGAGGGTCTGCCATAAGATACTGTGAATAAAGCAAGTTTATTAGTTCGAGGGTTTTGACCCCGGTCTCGTAGAAATTCGGGTTTCTCTTCTTGGCTTCTTCAATTTTATATTTCAAGTCGTTAAGTTCCGTGACATACTCCACTTCCTTGGCCCGTGCGAAGGTCTCATCTGCCACTTTCCCGTCCAGCCTGTCATCGAATAGTTTGTTGAGCCTATGACTGACCTTAGTATGCTGTGTTTGGAGTGTGACAAGGTGGTTATTATGTGATTGTTGGGCATTCTGGGCGCGGATAGTCAGCCCCTCTTTAATCCACTCGGCCATTTCTTGTGAAATGGTGGACACTTGCCGGACAGGCTCTTCAAATAGGCCCATCAACCGATTCTCCGATATGTAGCCCTTCTTCTCATGCCTTCCTTTGGAAAACGTGCAGTGATAATAGATGTACCGGTTGCCGTTTGGTTTGCGTTTTTCTTCACCGAGGACCTTGCAGTCGCAGATACCACAGGTCAGGAGATTGTTGAAGGCAAAATCCTTACGGTGGATATGTGGATGACGTTTACCGGAGAGGACGCGTTGGACACGGTCAAAGGTTGTCTTGCTGATAAGAGGTTCGTGCGAACCCGGATATTGCTTTCCTTTCCAGTTAAAGACGCCGTAGTAAAATGGGTTCTTGAGAATATGGGCCAGCGTGCTTTTTCTGATTTTGATCGAATTGTTGGAGAGAAACCCTGAGTCGTTCAAATGCCTTACCAGCATTTCTATAGAATAGTTACCCGTGGCCATCAGTTGAAAGGCGGTCCTGAGATACTGAGCCTGGGGTTCGTTGATATCTACATGGCGGGTCTTTTCATTATTGATATAGCCGAGCGGTGCGGTTGAGGGATAGATGCCCTGTTCAGCCTTTTCCTGAAGACCCATTTTGACCTTCCGGGAAATGTCACCCGACATTTTCTTAGCGACGGCCACTTCAATGTCGAGCATGAAAATGTCATCAGGACTGGAAGATCGGTTATATATTTTGTTGGAACGCGAGAAGTGGATAGTCTTGTTATGGATCTGGATGAGGTCAATGATTTTGATCTTGTCAAAGTCATTGCGTGTCATCCGGTCGGTGATGTCGAAAATGATGTTGCCGATTTCTGGATGGGCCTTGGAATACTCGATCATTTGGATGAAGGCACGGCGGTCTTTCTTGGTGTTCCATGCCGATTCAGCGACCTTCCATGTCCTGACGATGGGCATATTCCTTTTGACGGCGTATTCGTGGCCCAACTTCTCTTGTGCGTCGAGGGAATAACCTTCCTTCTCTTGCTCTTTGCTTGATACACGGACGTAAAGAAGGGCGGAGTTCATTTGTTTTTTACCCGGGAAGTTTCGAGGAGCGTAATCAGTTTGGACATAGTCTAACCCTTTCTTGAATAATATAGCGTTTTAATTTTGTTGGCCAATGGTTATTTGAGGCTTAAGGAGTAAGACGACCTTTTGGGCAATCCGGTCTTCTTGTTCATCCGGTGATTGTTTTAAGTTTTTGATGATTTCCCCCTGCCTATATTCAGGGACATTGCCGTAGCTGTTGAAAGTCGTGAGTACTTGTTCATGTCCCAGGTTTTGGCTCCATGCTTTGAAATCTTCCGGTGTTTTGCAAAGAATTTCTCCAATCCGTGCCAGCGTTTTACGGAAGGAATGGGGAGCAAAATATTCCACACCGGCATTTTCAAAGGCTTGTTTGAATATCTTCCTGATTTGATTGGCTGATTTCCAGAAAACAGGTTCAATGCCGGCACTGGTAAAGGCATTGTTGGCATCCAGTGTCAGTTTTGTGCGTGGGAAAAGAGGGTCGTCACCATTAAAGAGCCGTTTTTCGATGAGATAATGCACCCAGTCGATGACGATCTGTTTAATATCTTCACCTACCGGGAAGAAATAAGTATAGATCGTCTTGCTTGCCTTGGTCCTTACTTCACCCACCACTTGTTCAACAAGTTCTTCATCCAGTTTGATATGTTTCAGGCATAAAGAAGCAATGGCATTGTCTCTGATCCCGGTCAGAAGGGTAAAGGCGATTAAGGCCCGATTGCGTTGCTCAATTTCAGTTGTTGTAGGCATGACGGCCAAAACCTTTTTGATTTGTTCAATGGTTGGCACCCTTTGTCGTTTTTGGGTCTGGGCAATGCGTATTTCCGTTTCAGAAAGGTTAAGGTATTCAATTTCATGGATATCTATTGAACGATAATTCTTTTGATAGGCCAGCCATTTGAAAAAGTCTTTCAGGTGCCGTAAGGTTGAGAGAAGGGTTGATTTGCTCAATGGTTCACCGGAAAGGACTGCATTGCTCTCGGTGAGATGCCGTTTAAAGGCCTTGGCCTTTTCTTTGTTAAAGGTCTTGAAGTTCTGGTACTTGGTGTCTGTTTCATACCGGTCTATTGCTTGCCGGATATTTTCAATGGTGCTTTGGTTTTTACGGTTGGCTTCCTTCTGCCATTCAAAATATGCCCGTTTAATGCGTTCATTATCAGGGTTGAATGTTGTCATGTTCCAGCCACCCCTTTCTTGTCAGTGTTATAGATAGAAGGGTTAAACTCAAGTAAGTGTTTATTATGTATTTGTAGGACCACAAAGGTTTTTTGCAGTTCTTCAAATTTTCTTACGGAGGCGAACTTATATACAGGCATGGTACACTGAACACAAAGGCCGGCAAGCAGAAGACGTTTTTCGTTTAAGAATTTAATATCTATGACATTTTCCCAGCTTGCATGGGGGCCTCTGCACTTAAAGCAGTAAAATTCATTGGGCTGGCAACGTCTTTTGCGGTTGCCCTGACGCGTATCCAAAAATTCCTTGAGGTTGGCGCCCCTTACCAGGAAAGGCTTGCGGTCGTCTATGCGTGGCAACCCTTGGGCATACCATTCCTGAACAGTTCTTTTATGAAGGCCAAATAAACCTGCGATCTCTTGGGTTGAATAAGAGAGGGTCTGTTTTATAAGGCGGGTATTATATTTTCGTTTCTTTTTTGTCATGTTTTTGTTTTAATTCAAGAAGATAGGAATAGAGACCGAGTACGTTGTCTGCAATCTCTCGGGCATCGTCTAATGACAGGGGTTCTGGGCTGTGGGGTTGCCAAAGCTTAATGGTCTGTTCCAGATATTCCGGCGGATAATCAGCCATGACGATTGACAGGGCAGATACGCTGGCAGTGATGAAAGATGTGACTTGGTAAGCGTGTACAGAGCATGGCCCTTGTTCCTCAAAGGTGCCTTGAGTTCGGGATTTTTCCGATGCTCTGCGGCTTGGAGATGAGTTTTCGGTTCGGGGTGTTTCCGATGCCGATACGAAAATTAAATGAGGATGCTGTCCTCACGGGTGATAGTTATTGGTTTCCCATCAACGACGGAAATCCTGATTTCCTGGTAGTTGCTGGTCTTGATGGCGTTGGCTATATCTGTTTCGTTAAAATTTCCCTGGGCACGTGTTTTACCTTTAATGATGATAGTGCCGCCTTTGTTCCTTTTGAGGGTGACTTCCTCATAGTT
>CAZASA010000041.1:0-18815 GCA_964487685.1 uncultured Planctomycetales bacterium | reverse complement strand
CGGGTGATCTGCCAGAAATTCATCCCGGAAGCGCGGATCGCGATGATCTCATTGTGGGCGTTTAAATTGCTATAGGTAAACAGGACGGCGATCAGGCAGGCCATGGTGGAGGTCTGGACAAGTATCGACGGCAAGAATGTGACGTAATATTGGACGATCACGCCCACACTAACACTTTTTTCGATAAAATCCTGCAGATTACCGAACATATCAATGAGAATAAATAAAAAGGCGAAGGTAAAAACCGTGCCCGCGAATATCGTTAGGATGGACTTTAATATATATTTATCTAAGATGCGCATGTTAATGGGTGCAAAGTTTCCAGTTTAAAAAGACAGCAATGATCAGGGCAAGACTGTTGGGCGCCCACATCAGAACAACAGGGTTAAAAACATTTTGAGAGGCCAGGCCCTGGCAGGCCAGGGATAAAATATAATAAGGGGCCGCGAATAATAAAGCATACAAGAGATTGGCGGACTTGGCCCGTCGATGGGTGATGGCCGCAAAGGGGAAACCCAACAGGATAAAGATCAAAGGCGACAGTGACCAGGCGATCCGGCGCTGGTATTCAGCGACCAGGGGCGCTGGGTCAATGGAAAGTTTGCGCAAGGCTTTGATCTTCCGGTACAGCTCATCCATGGTCATGGCCTTTGATTTTTTCTCACTTTTAACACCTTTTTTGGACAGGTCCATGGTGATAAATGAGGTCTGGAAATTAAGTTTATAGATACTGTTGGGATTGGTGACATCAGGCTCATCGGTGGAACCATTGATGAGTTTGAGCATCAGCTGATCTTTGCCAGGGACATGGACGAATTCGCCTTGCTCGGCAATGATGGTACGGGTGGGTTTACTGGGTGCTGGCTCATAGATCCTGACGCCGAATAAAAGATCACCTTCCATGCGGTAAATGAAGATGATGTATTTATCAAAAGCATTGATAAAACTGCCGGGCTCAAGCATAGCCGAGGGGTCCTGACTGCCGGTCTCCTGCAAGATACTGGTTTGGGCTTCGTAAGATTCAGGGATGACCCGGTCATTAAGGATATAAACCACCAAACTTAAAGCAACGCCTACAACCAAGAGCGGGATCAGGAGGCGAAACAAATGAATGCCGGAGGCCCGCATGGCCAGGATCTCGTTTTCCGAGGACATTTGGCCGAGGGCCAAAATCACGGTGATCAGGCAGGCGATAGGCAGGGTATAGCCCAAGAGGATGGGAATGTAATACAAAAAGACCTTGCTCATCGCTGTAATGGACACCCCATTATTGATGACCTTATTGGCCAATTGCGGCAAATACCCTAAAAGAAAAACGCTGGTCAATACACTGATCGACAGTGTAAAAGGCTGAATGCACTCGATTAATATATAGTTACGTAATATACGCATAAGATTCACAAACTCCGTCATTCCCGCGAAAGCGGGAATCCATTTCTAAACAGTAATACTAAAAGTTAATACAGCAATACGATCGGCGCCGGCATCCTTTAGGGCTTGGGCAGCAAAGTTAACAGTGGCCCCTGTCGTAAAAAGGTCATCAATAAGGACTATACTCTTGGCCTTAGCATCCGTCGGATTTTTTATTTTAAAAGCACCTTCCATATTTGTCCAGCGTTGTTTTGCCCCTAATTCCGTCTGTGTCGGGGTCATTTTTTGGCGTATGAGCAGGTTTTCCGTATGCACACATCCGTAGTGCCGGCTTAACCCAAGGCTAAGAAGCGCTGATTGATTGTACCCTCTTTCCCTTTGCCTTACCGGATGAAGTGGGATAGGAGCGATCAGGTCAAAGTTCCGGATCGGAATTTGATGCCGGTCAATAAAATCCACCATTAAAGGGACAAAGGTTTTGCTTAAGGAAGTTTTGGAATTATATTTATAAGCGTGCAGCAATTTTTGGGCACTGTCATTATAAAGGCACACAGACCAGGCCTGATCAAAGGCAAAATGCCCGGGATTGATAGCCCGGCTAAAGGGGGTAGGATTGAACACCAGAGTTGCCAGGCAGTTAGGGCATAACTGACGTTGGTGGTGGCTGTTAAGGAATTGACGGCAGAGCAGGCAATTGTCAGGGAAAATAAGCTCGGCAACTCCCTGTAAAAAGGCTTGAAGCATTCCGTATGTTACCATATAATTGAGCTCTCAGGAACAATTAGAAGAGGTGTTAGATGTATAAAAAGTTTGCTTTATCCATAATGATGGTGATGTTTTTAACGCCCCTGTCCATGGCGGAATACCCTTCAGATGTGACTGTTTTAGATAAAAATGCGATCACCAATCTAACGGATGACCAGCTCATTAATTCTTATGAAGATACGATCGTGGAGCTTAAAGCTCAGGACGAATTTCATACCACCTCCGGTTTTAGCCCCAAAGAATACAAAGATTATAAAGCCCTGTTAAAATTCCGCCTGATGTTGTTAGTCGAGATCCATAACCGTAATTTGGACCTGCCTCAATTTTAAGAAATCCTATGCCAATACCTATAGATCAGTGTAGAAAAGAATTATTCCACCTGCTTAAGACCCAGGCTTTTGCCAAGGGCAAATTCATTTTATCATCAGGCAAAGAAAGTAACTTTTATTTGGATGCCAGGATCGTGACCCTTTCAGCGCCGGGCGCGTATTTGACCGCGCGCATCATGTTGGACATGATCAAGGAAGATCATTTGGATGCCATCGGCGGGCCCACCCTGGGGGCTGATCCGATGGTAGGGGCCATTGCATCGTTAAGCCATCAAGAAGGCTCTCCCATCAATACCTTTATCATCCGCAAACAGCCCAAAGCGCACGGCAAACAGCAGCAGGTCGAAGGTCCTTTGCTTAAAGAAGGGTGTCAAGTCGTGATCATTGATGATGTGGCAACGACCGGCAAAGCCTTTGTGGAGTCCATTGAAGTATTGCAGAAGATGAATATCAAGATCATCAAAGCGATCTGTGTCATTGACCGTGGTGAAGGGGCCCTTGAGGCATTGTCCAAATACAAGGTGCCGTTACAATCCATTTTTACTATTGCCGAATTCCTTCAATGAAAATGCTCATCCTGGCCTCAGCTAGCCCTCAGCGCCGGAATCTCATGAAAATATTAGGCCTTCCTTTTAGCGTGCGTCCCAGCCGTGCGAAAGAAACTGCCCGATTGACCCAAGGCTGTGCGCATTTAGTCAAGACCAATGCCTTGCTCAAAGCGCGTGACGTCGCCACACATTTTAAAGATGGGATTATTATCGGCTCAGACACCGTCGTGTATTCGTCCAAAGGACGCCTGATCCTAAAACCCCGTGACCTCAGGGAAGCCAAGAAAAACCTCAAAGAATTAATGGCCAAGCCTCATTGGGTATATTCAGGACTGGCCATTATTGATGCCAAGACCGGCCGCCAGGAATTAGGGTATGAAAAAACCAAGGTCTTTATGACCAAGCTCTCGGATAAAGAGATCGACCGTTACCATCAT
The DNA here is from genome assembly GCA_964487685.1 of uncultured Planctomycetales bacterium. GTDB lineage: Bacteria > Omnitrophota > Gorgyraeia > Zapsychrales > Fredricksoniimonadaceae > JABDGZ01. The sequence goes on along the minus strand of CAZASA010000041.1, from coordinate 15,365 downwards.
TTTGTCCCACCCCTGGATAAAGCAGGTGGTTTTGATATTGAAGGGAAAGGCGGCTTATTTATCCCGCGTATCGAGGGATGTTATTTTAACGTGGTAGGACTGCCTTTGGCCAAATTGGCCGTGATGTTAAGGAAATTCGGCATCAATGCCCTGGCATGCGCCTGTATTTATTTTTCTATTTTAAATTCAAGCCATGCCCAAGCCATGGCCCCGCAGGTCTGCCGTCAGGGGGATTGCGTGACTGTTGAAGTGGTCACCAAACAGGAAGATCTGGAAAAGGGATTGATGTTCCGTGCCGGTTTGGACCAGGATAAGGGCATGTTTTTTGAATTTACCAAGGATGACAAATATTCATTTTGGATGAAGAACATGCATTTTAGCCTGGATATTTTGTGGATAAACGCAGACGGCCTCATCGTTTATATAGGCCCGCATATTCCCGTTTGCAGCGCTGATCCGTGCCCTGTGTATACGCCCGATCAAAATGCCCGCTATGTTCTTGAACTAAATAGCGGCTATACCGCCAATCACCATTGGATGGTGGGGGACAAACTGGATTTGAAAAGTATTTTTCAAAAATAAGTTGGTTTTTTCCCTTAAGAATTTAAAATAAAATCATGCATATTCTTGTGATCATTCCTTATTTAATACTTATATTGATCTTAGTCTTGATCTATATCCAGAACAACCGCCTTAACCGCGAGCTCAAAGAAAAAAAGTCACAATTACAAGCCGTGACCCTGGAACTTAAAGAGGCCCAGGCCAAATTGATGGATAACGGTAAAAGAGGGGCGGTTGCGGCCTTGAGCGCAGGACTTTTGCATCAACTCAGCCAGCCGATCACCGCGATCCATGGCTTTGTGCGTTATATGAAAAAAGAAATGGACATCAATTCTCCTTTTTATAAACCGGTTTGTGCCATGGACGAGCAATCATCGTATATCAAAGATATGCTCGCGAATTTAATGGAATTGGTCCTTCATCGTAAAGTCCAGAAGACCCAAATGAACATCAACACCGTCATCTATAAATCTTTTAATTTATTGTTGGATGAGCTTCGTATCAGGCGTATCGGCTGGGACATCCAATTAGACGACCAAATGCCGTTCATCTTGGGGGATGCCCTGCATCTTCAGCAGGTATTCATGAACCTGATCGTCAACGCCATGGAATCCTTGAATGAACTCCCTCACGAGAAGCCGCGCACCTTGGTCGTCTCGTCAAGGATCGATTTTGAGAAGCACCAGGCCGTTGTTACCTTCAAGGACAATGGGCCTGGGATCGCTCCCGAAGACCAGCGGATAGGTCTCACCTTATGCCACGACCTTATCAGGGAACACGGCGGAGAGATCAGCATGCAAAAAAACGAGGATGGCATCCTCTTTACGGTAAAACTTCCCTGTATCCGTCTGGATAAGGTCCCTCAGGGAACAACCCATGAAGCAGCATAGGAATCCCATGGCACTTCAACGCAATTGGGTTTTGCTCTTGATAGGTTTTATCGTCTGTACCGGATTCTTGGTCAATTATCTCGACCGTGTCCCTAAACGCCATTATTGTGACTATCGGGTCTACTATAAAGCCGGGCAGGATATCCTTAAGGGCAAGAATATTTATATAAGGGAAAGTGAAGGGGTGACCCCTTTTAAATATTCGCCGTTTTTTGCGTTCGCCTTTGTCCCGTTGAGTTTATTGCCGATCAAAGCTTCCGCCGCTGTTTTTTTTATCATCGATTTTGTCCTAACCTGCCTGTTTTTTAAGTTATGTTTTGAACTCATCCAAGGGTCAGGTATCGCCGTGTCCTTATCAACCAGGGACTGCTGTTTGATCTATGGCCTGACCGTATTATGCTCCATCCGCTATATACTGCTGGTGTGGGATTCAGGGCAGGTGAGTATCCTGATGGGTGTTCTGGTTATGGCTGCTTTAAATTTCGTGGCCCGAGATAAACAATTATTGGCAGGAGTTTGTCTTGCCGCGTCGATCCTGGTTAAATATACCCCTGCTTTATTTTTACCCTATCTGTTGCTGCAACGGAAGTTCAAGGCCGTTGGCTGGTCTTTGCTTTTTATCGTAGTGTTCTTGTTATTGCCGGCCATCCTGGTTGGGATAGAGAAAAACGCCTTGTATTTATCGTCCTGGGTCCCGTCGATCATCTCAACATCACTGGATAAATTTTCTTATATGGATTCCAAGAACCAATCCATTTTTTCTGTATTTGTAAGGTTTTTATCCCCGACCTATTTTAATGTCCAGGTACTATCGTTAAGTTTTGATCAAGCCTTGTTTGCCGGGCGTATCGCCGCTTTATTATTGTACCTGCCGGTATTTATATCAGGCAAAAACCAAGGGCAGTTGGCCATCAATGGCGCGATATTGTTGATCTGTATGTCTTTGTTTAACCCCAATGGCTGGCTGTTGAATTTTGTTTCCTTGGTCCTGTCCTATATGTTATTGATCCATCATCTATGGGTGACTAGGGCCAAGGACAAGATCATTGTGATCGCCTTGGTTTTTGCCTTTATAGCCACCAATTTCATGTCCAAGGATTTCTTAGGCAAGGCCGCCGAGGATCTCGGGTGCGCCTATTCGTTTACAGCCTTCGGCGCCCTGGCCATTTATGCCGCCCTCTTGAAATTAAAATTCTCGTCGGAGTGATCCGTCATGCCTAAAAAAATAGCAATAGGGCTTATTGTTATGATTGTTTTGCTCCTCAATGCCCTGCGATTTTGGAAGCTCGATACTATTCCCAATGGTTATCATGTTGATGAAGTAGGTTCTGCGGTCACGGTGCAATGCTTTACCGAAAGGGGATGTGACGCAGAACTGCTCCCGTGGCCTTTATATGGTTTTATGGAATACGGTCAGGACAAACCGCCAACCTATGTTTACCCGGGGATCATTTGGGGAGAAATATTCGGGACAACGGTCCCAAGCTTAAGGGGCTATGCTGCATTTGTTTTATTGATCGGTATTTTGGGATTATTCTTTGTCGCCCGGAATTTATTCGGCAATGCTTTTGCCGCCGTGGTTGTTTTAGCCGCGGCCTGCTCGCCCTGGGCCTGGGTCGTGACCCGGGTGGCCCTGGAATCATACTTTGCGCCCGTTTTTGTTATTGGCGGCTTGTATTTTTTCTGGCGTTCCAGTCATTGGCGGGATTGGGCCTTGTCTGGTTTTCTTTTTGCCTGCGCCATGATCACGTATCCGCCGGCCATGCTTCAAGTGCCCTTAATGATGATAACACTGGCGATCTATGAATGGGGCCGCCGCCCATTCCGCTGGCAGTCTATTTTAAGTTTAGTCATCGTTTTTATTTTGTCGTTACTATTTACCATATTCAGGCATATCCATTTTTCAGGAAGCGCAAGGATCGCCCAGCGTTTTGGTGATATAAGCATTTTTAATAGTAATTACCTGCATTCGTTGGGAAAATCAGGGTCTTTGGGGGATATCATCGGAGTTTTTGTCCATAATTACCTTTTACATTTAAGCCCTGATTTTCTTTTCCTGACCGGAGACCCGTCCTTTGTACATTCGACGAGGCATTTAGGTTTATTCAGCTTCTTGGATATTACGGCATTGTTTATGTTGACCGTGTTTTTGGTCATAGCAATAGTTAATAGATCATGGAAGCAAAACCCGGTGATCAAAGACCGCCGCTGGCTGATATTCCTGGCCGCCAATTTTTTTATCGGGATCATCCCATCGGCGCTGACCAACCAGGAATTACCGCACGCCCTAAGGATCTGCGGCGGATGGCCGTTCATGATGCTCTTTACCGGTTTTATGTTATTCTCCGCCGCCGAAAGTCTTAAGCCCTGCTGGATCGCCATAGCCCTGATCGGCGCCTTGAGCGGCGGGGTATTGGCCTATCAGTATTTCACGGTCTATCCCCAAGAAAGCAAGGGCATGTTCGATTATTGGGTCAAGGACACGGCCGAACAGCTTCAAACCAAGGAAGACTGGCAAAAGTTCATGCTCTATTTCCACCGCCGCAACTACCATATCCGCTATTTCCTAGTCCACCGTCTAGGGCTAACCTGTAAACAAGCCAACGACCTCTGGTGGCAACTCCACGACCAGCTAGACAAGCAAGGCCAGTTCTAGCCTTCCCCCAGTGCATATCGAGATGAAGAACTATTATATATTCGGCACGGGATATTTCCGCCGTCCGCTACGGTTTATGTAAAAAATGTTCTAAAGTATCCTTAGTATATTTGGAACATTTTTTACATAAAGCCTTGCGGACTTTTGGCGGAAAATCCCTGAACGTGCCGAATATATAATAGTTCTTCATCTCTTAACGCATATCAATAGTTGCGGATAGCTAACGGATAAATTTATTGTTTCGCAGCGACTTGGTCCTCATGCCGGACACTCACAGTTGTTCGTCATTTTTAGTCAAGTTTCTTGTTGTTCAGCCACCGGAACAACAGAAAAACTTTTGACGTTAAAAAAATGACCTAGGAGCAAGAAACAATAAATTTATTCGTTAGCGACAGTAGTTTCGTGAAGGGAAGATTCGTTCGGGAGATTACTTTTTAGGTTTGTAGATGTGCGTGCTGTGGCCGAAGAAGGATTCGGCGTCTTCCATGATGGTTTCCGACAGCGTCGGATGCGGATGGATGGAGAGTTTGAGGTCCTGGGCCACCGCGCCCATTTCGATGGCGACAACCCCTTCAGAGATCATTTCGCCGGCCCCAACCCCGACAATACCCATTCCCAGCACACGCTGCGTTTTCGGGTCAATGATAAGCTTGGTCAAACCTTCAGTCCTGTCAAGGGTGAGTGCCCGGCCTGAAGCAGCCCAGGGGAATTTAACGATATTGACCTCGCGCCCGGCCTTGGCCGCGTCGATCTCCGTCATCCCGCACCAGGCGATCTCAGGGTCGGTAAAAACGACCGCGGGGATGGCCTGCGGTTCAAAAGCCACTTTCTTTCCCATGATCGCCTCAACAGCCACACGGCCTTCGTGGGAAGCTTTGTGGGCCAGCATCGGGTCTCCGGCTATGTCCCCAATAGCATAGATATTCGGGTCTGTTGTTTGGCGCTGGTCATTGATCTCGACAAAGCCGCGGGGGTTCACCTTGACCTTGGTATTCTCAAGGCCGAGATTTTCTGAATTAGGGCGTCGTCCGATGGAAACTAGGACTTTATTGTATTCTTCTTTAAATTCCTTACCGTCTTTATCAGCAAAGGTGACAAGAATACCTTTGGGGCTGACGTCCATTTTAACAACCTTGGTCTCAAGCATGATCTTGAAAAACAGGCCGCTAACACGTTTAAATAAGACATTGGCCAAGTCACGGTCAGCACCGGGCAAAAGGCCGGGTGTCATTTCGACGACGGAGACCTTGGAGCCTAATTCATGGTAAACAGTGCCTAATTCCATGCCGATATAGCCGCCGCCGACGACTAAAAGACTTTCAGGAATATCCTGCAATTCCAAGGCCGTGGTGGAGTCCCAAATATTAGGGGATTGAGGCAGGTTCGGGATCACTGACGGGCGTGAACCTGTTGCTAAGATCGCATGTTTAAATGAAACATCTTCGCTAGTCCCGTCAGTTTTTTTGATCGATAAGCGGTTGGAATCAATAAATTTGGCCTCTCCCTGGAAATATTTGATCTTGCGGGCACGGGTAAGTTGGCCTAATCCGCCGGTCAATTTACTGACCACGGATTTTTTCCAATCACGCAATTTATCGATATCAATTTTAGGGTCATTATAATCAATGCCGAAAGCTTTGGCATGTTTGGCTTCATTCATGATTTTGGCCACATGTAAAAAGGCCTTGGAGGGGATACAGCCGCGGTATAAGCAGACACCGCCGGGATTGATCTCTTTTTCCACGATCGCGACCTCCAGCCCCAAGTCAGAAGCCAAAAAAGCCGCGGCATAACCGCCGGGACCGGCACCGATCACAATAAGTTGGAAAGAAGAGTTCATTTATCCAGATCCAAAGTTGAAGGTTGTTGCAGCCCCTCACATACCCAGCGCAGGAAACGGGCACCATCCGCCCCATCGATCATGCGATGATCGTAGGACAAGGACAAAGGAAGCATCAGCCGAGGCTCAAATTTCCCGTTGATGGTAACAGGTTCCATGGAACCACGGGACACTCCCAGAATGGCGACTTCCGGCCAATTGATGATAGGAGTAAAGTATGTCCCGCCGATACCGCCTAAATTAGAGATCGTAAAGCATCCGCCTTGCATTTCTTCGATGGTTGTTTTTTTAAGTTTGGCCCGTTCAGCCATTGAGGCTAATTCATCAGCAATTTGCAGGACAGACATTTTATCCACATTCTTTATTACTGGGACTAAAAGCCCGCGGTCAGTGTCAACGGCGAGCCCAATATTGAAATAATCCTTAAATACAATTTCCTGCGTATTCATATCTACGCTTGCGTTAAATTGCGGGAATTTTTTAAGCGCCAGGGCGATCACCTTGATGAGAAAAGGTGTTACAGAGATCTTTTTATGGGTCCCGGAAATGGATTTGCGTAATTTTTCAAGTTCGGTGATATCCACCTTGTCGAATTGGGTGACATGAGGGATATTGCTCCAGGCATAGGACAAGTGTTCCGCGGTTTTCTTACGGACATTGTTCATGGCCTCCCGGCGAACAGGACCCCATTTGTTAAAATCCGGTAATGAACGGGAGGCTATACTTGCGCCACCACCAGCAGGCCTGCTTGTATTAAGCATCTTGCAATAGGCTTTCACATCGCTAAGCGAAATACGCCCGCTGGCAGATGAGCTTGGTACCAGGGCAATATCAATGCCTAATTCCCGGGCCAATAAACGCACCGACGGTGCCGCGGCAATGTCTTTGCGTATAGGAAACGTAGGGAGGGAAGCGGTAATGTTTATAGCGTCATTGCGAGGAGTCGCAGGCGACGTGGCAATCCCTACAGAATTAGTAGTTCTTTCAGAGATTGCTTCGCCCTTCGGGCTCGCAATGACGGTTTGTGAATTGTCGCTTTCAAGTTTAAATATCGGCTGACCAACCTTGATGACAGCACCTGCCTGGATCAGTATTTCTTTGATCACGCCATCACTCGAGGACGGCACCTCTAAAACCGCTTTATCTGTCTCGAGCTCGAGGATATTTTGGCCTTTTTTAAGAGTATCACCGACTTTAACCAGGACCTTGGTGACTGTCCCTTTTTCAATATTTTCACCTAAGGCGGGTAATTTCATTTCCACCAAAACACCGGAGTCAATCTGTTGTGCTGGTGCTACTTCTTTTTGATCGGCCGGGGAGGGGCCTGCTTCAGGTGCAGTACCGCTTAAATTTAATACAGCCTGGCCTACTTTGACAACGGTACCGCTTTTGATCAGGACGTCGATAACAGTCCCGTCGATATTGGAAGGGACCTCCAAAACAGCCTTATCTGTTTCCAGCTCAAGGACATTTTGTCCTTTTTTGATGACATCCCCATTTTTCACCAAGACCTTGGTGACCGTGCCTTGAGTGATATTCTCACCCAATTCAGGAAGTTTAAATTCGCTCATGCTAGCCTTCTGTAAAGAATACAATGTCATTCCCGCGCAAGCGGGAATCCAAATACTACGTATTCATAGGATTACGTTTTAGAGGATTGATCTTCAAGTCAACCTGGGCTTTGGACAAGGTCTCGTCTTTGATCTCTTTTTGATCATGCAAGGTTTTCAAGGTGGCCCAGACGATATGTTTGGCATCCACTTCAAAGAAATCACGCAAAACTTCACGGCTCTCCGAACGGCCGAAACCATCAGTACCAAGCACCGTATAAGGACCAGGCACCCATTGACGGATAGAATCTCCCAAGACCTTCATATAATCAGAGGCGGATATAAAAACGCCTTTTTCATTCCTGAGCAATTCAGTGACATAAGGCACATGGATTTTTTTGCCGGTCAGTAAATTTTCCCGTTCCACATGCAGGGCCTCACGCCGTAATTCATTGTAGCTGGTGGCTGACCAGACGTCGGTCGATACATTGTATTTTTCTTCCAGGATCTTTTTCGCTTCCAGGACCTGGTTCATGATGGCACCGGAGCCGATCAAATGGGCTTTAAGGGGTGATTCCTTGTTTGATTGGCTAAACCGGTATAAGCCCTTGATAATGCCTTCCTTGACACCGGCCGGCATGGCGGGCATATTATAATTTTCATTACCGACGGAAATATAATAAAACACGCTTTCCTGCTTTTCATACATGCGTTCGATGCCATGACGGATGATCACCGCGATTTCATAGGCAAAGGCAGGGTCATAGGAGATCAGATTAGGGACCGTTGAGGTCAACAGATGCGTATGGCCGTCCTGGTGCTGCAGGCCTTCACCGTTTAAGGTGGTGCGCCCGGAGGTGGCGCCGACCAGGAAACCCCGGCAGCGCAGATCGCCCGCCGCCCATACCAGGTCCCCGACCCTTTGGGGCCCGAACATGGAATAATAGGTGTAGAAGGGGATCATATTGATGTTATGGGTGGCATAAGCTGTCCCGGCCGCGATAAAAGAGGAGACAGAGCCGGCTTCATTAATGCCTTCTTCCAAAATTTGGCCGTCCTTGGCTTCTTTGTAATACATCAGGCTTTCCGCGTCCACCGGTTCATAAAGCTGGCCTACGTGAGAATAGATCCCGCATTGACGGAAAAGACCTTCCATCCCAAAGGTGCGTGCTTCGTCGGGTATGATGGGGACAATGAATTTGCCGACAGCTTCATCCCTGAGCAGTTTAGAAAGCACCCGTACATAGGCCATGGTCGTTGATACCGGGCGGCCTTCGGTGCCTTTATAGAATTCTTCGAATATCTCTTCAGAGGGTGTTTTTAACACGGTGATCTCTGTGCGGCGGTTAGGTAAAGCACCGCCTAAGGCCTTGCGGCGCTCGCGCAGGTATTTCATTTCTTCAGAATTTTCATCAGGCCGGTAAAAAGGCGCCTTAGCCACCTCTGTATCTGATATCGGGATGTTAAAACGGGTACGAAATTCTTTAAGTTCTTGATCATTAAGCTTTTTCTGCTGATGGGAGATGTTTTTTCCTTCACCGGATTCGCCCAGGCCGTAACCCTTGATGGTATGGGCCAGAACTACTGTCGGAGCGCCTTTGTATTCAACAGCGGCTTTATAAGCGGTATAGACCTTGATCGGGTCATGTCCGCCGCGGCGCATTTCGGCCAGCTGTTCGTCGGATAAATGGGCCACCATTTCAAGGAGGCGGGGGTCCTTGCCGAAAAATTTATCGCGGATATAGGCGCCGGAAGAAACAGAATATTTCTGGTATTCGCCGTCCACCACTTCTCCCATCCGGTGCGCCAAAAGTCCGTCGGTATCCTTCTCTAATATACTGTCCCAATCATCGCCCCAGATCACCTTGATCACGTTCCAGCCGGCCCCGCGGAAAAGGGCTTCCAGTTCCTGGATGATCTTGCCGTTACCGCGCACAGGACCGTCCAATCGTTGTAAATTACAGTTGATGACAAAGATCAAATTATCCAATTTTTCCCGGGAAGCCATGGTCAAAGCGCCTAAAGATTCAGGCTCATCAGATTCGCCGTCCCCCATGAAAACCCAGACTTTATTATCATCCTTGGGTTTGATGGCGCGGTCCTCCAAATAACGGTTAAAACGGGCCTGATAAATGCCCATGATAGGGGCCAAACCCATGGAAACAGTTGGGAATTGCCAAAAACTGGGCATCAACCACGGATGAGGATAGGACGATAAGCCGCCGCCGGTGGCTAATTCACGTCGAAAATTGCTCAAATTAGTTTCAGATAAACGTCCTTCCACGAAGGCACGGGCATAAATACCAGGTGAGGCATGCCCTTGGAAATAAACCAGGTCTCCGGGAGTAGTGCCGGTGGCCCCGCGAAAAAAATGATTAAAGCCGATCTCGTAAAGGGTAGCAGAGGAAGCATAGGTTGAAATATGCCCGCCAATACCGTCGGCCAGTTTATTGGCCCGGACAACCATGGCCATGGCATTCCAGCGGATGATAGATTTGATACGGCGTTCCAGGTCGCGGTTTCCGGGGAAAGGAGGTTGTTTGTCTTTTGAAATAGTGTTGATATAAGGGGTGTTATATATAAAGGGAAGAGTGACCCCTGATTCCTGGGCCCTGATCTGGAGCTGTTGAAGCAGGTATTGTACCCGGTCAGGTGTCCCGCTGTTTAAAACATAATCAAGGGAAGCCAGCCAATCTTCCAGCTCTAAATGGTCCATGGGAGAATTTTTCTTAACATTTACGTCATCACTCATAAAAACTCCTTAACCTACCCATGTCATTCCCGCGCAAGCGGGAATCCATTTTAAATATTTATATTGGTGCCGGAGGAGAGATTTGAACTCTCAAGGCTTTCGCCATACGCTTCTGAGACGTACGCGTATACCAATTCCGCCACCCCGGCAGGAATGTAGTCGATCACACCGCTTTTCATGCCTAAAGGTGCTCTAACAGGCTTTTAAGTATAATGGGTTGAAATTTATCTGTCAACAAGAAGCCGCAACTGTTATAAATATTCTTTAATATTCCTTAATAATCCCTAATATTCCCTGTTGCTTGCTTGGCAATGCTAAGTTATCATATCGATATGCCAATTATTACTTTTCAAACATCCGTGATCGCAGTCCTCGAAATTTTCGCCATGGGGGCCTTGGGCTTTTATCTGGTACGTTCCGGCATCATTCAAGAGTCAGGCTTAAAGCTTTTATCATTCCTGAGCGTTAACGTTTTTTTTCCATTATTTATCTTTTATCAGATCATTGAAAATTTTAATGTCGCCCGTATGCCCTTATGGTGGGAATTCCCCCTTATTAATATTTGTCTGGTCATCATGGGCATGCTGGTTGCATCTTTGGTTTTACTGCGGTTTCACAGCCCTTTTAAGGATGAGTTTTTAGCAGTATCCTCCTTGCATAATGCCGGTTATATCCCATTATTGATCGTGATGACGCTTCCTTTAGGCTGGTTTGCCGGCCAGGTTTATACCTATGTGATCATGTCCATTATCGGTTTTGACACCTGTTTATGGTCGCTGGGGGTTTGGCTTCTTACCAGGGGACAATCACCAAGGATGGACCTTAAAAAAATGATCAACCCGCCGTTGATAAGCATGTCTGCCGCTATCATCATCATTTTAACTATCGGGCCTGGTGTTCTCCCGGAGATCATTGTCAGACCCATCAAGATCCTGGGGGACGCGGCCATGGCCGTGGCCATGATCGTCATCGGGGGCAACTTAAGCCTTTCTAGTTTAACCAAGGTCAATTGGAAACAAGTATCTGGGGTCGCCTCGATCAAACTGATCGTCATACCTTTGATAACGCTGACATTATTGTTCTTTTTGAAACTGAATCTCTTGCTTGGTTTCGTGGCCATTATCCAGGCCAGCATGCCTAGCTCCATCACGCTATCTATCATCGGCCGCAATTATGAGACGAAAAACCAGGAATTCATCAATCAAAGTATTTTCTTTACGCACTTATTGAGCCTCATCACCATCCCTATTTTCTTGGGGTTATATGGAAGATTGATCCATTGATAATTCCCCTCTTTTTTTAAAGAGGGGCTAGGGGAGTTATGTCAACTATCGCCACCAATAAAAAAGCCTTTCATAATTATTTCCTGCTCGATAAATGGGAGTGCGGCATTGCCTTAAACGGCGGCGAGGTCAAGTCCCTTCGTGCCGGCGGGGCCAGTTTTGCGGATGCATTCGCGCATATTGATAAAGGAGAGCTCTTTCTTTATAACCTGCATATCCAGCCTTATGAGCAGGCCAGTTATCTCAACGAAGAACCTGACCGGCCGCGTAAACTCCTCTTGCACGCCAAGGAGATCGAGAAGATCAATGGCCATTTGACGCGCAAAGGCTTAACGCTTGTTCCCACCAAGATCTATTTTAACAAGCGCGGCTGGGCCAAGGTAGAGATCGCCGTGGGGCAGGGCAAAAAATTATACGATAAACGGGACGATATTAAAAAACGTGAAATTAAGCGGGAGATTGACCGGTCAGTCAAGCGGGTCAGGCCGTAGCCTTGTCCAGATTGCTGTCAAAACAAAGATGATGAACATGAGTAGTAAAGGTTGGGCACAGGATAAAAACCTTGATTCGAACCACAGTGTAGTCTGCAGGTAAGCCACGCCAATGATCCTCGTTAGAAAAGCTGTTAAAATACCGGAAGCAATGATCAGTGCAAGAGCATTGGTCTTGGTGCGCAAATAAGAAAAAACCATGAACAAGTAACCCAAAACAGCCAGTAAGCTCAAGGGGACAATTATTACCTGCCAGCATCGGCCGATGGCCTCAAGCATGGATATTTTTTCTTTATCTTTCATAGAGATTTTGTTGAGGGTCAAACCATGGCGATGGCTAAAAATAAATTTTGGCCCTGTAAAGGTATTGAATATTCTTAAGGATTTCCGATCGGATAAGCCCTGGAGCGGCCACGGGTTAATGTTGGTAAATTGGCAAAGATAGAGCAGGTCATTGCAGGAATACTGGAAGAAATTATATGTATTACCGGTCCGCCAAGCAGGAAAAAAGCCTTGAGTTTTTTCATAGCAATCCAACTTTCCGGATGCGCAGGCGTTGTTGATTTCGCCGGACAAATTATTGTAAAATCCCGCGGCTTGGTTGTACGTATGATAATACCCCGCCTTATCAACGGCCCAGCGCAACATTTGGAATACATTGGATCCTTTGATCTCTCGCTGATTATTTAAATAAATATGGCCTTTTTCGATGCTTTCTAAATGAGGTTCCAATAAAGTAAGGGAAGGGCTGAAGGGTAAAATGGTCAGCCTGGCCTTGCGGGGTAAAGGAGTGGTGATATCAAAATCTTGCTGTTTGACCCGTAAAAGCTGTCCGTAAGCTGATCGGAATTCCCTGGAATATAGATCATCGGTTGCAAAAACGCCGTAATAACACCAATTGATATAGGCAACACCACCGGCCAAAATTGTAAAGATAAGCAGGGGGATAAGGATTGCTTTAGTGATCTCCCGGACGGGGTTTTTCCCAATAATAATGAAGAATATCAAAACAAAAATAAAAGGCATTATCCAGACGCCTCCAATACGTGTTAACCAAAACGCGGCCAAGCTAAGGCCCAAGCCAATGGCCCATTTAATATCAGTTTTGTTATAGCACAGGGACCTGACAAAGATGCCGATGGCTGATGAAACGACCATCATGGTCAGGGCAGAGTAAATGCTTTCGCTCATTAATTTTAACGAATAATTGTAGCTAAAGCTGGCGGGGTTAAAGAGTAAAAATACATAAATGACCGTAAGACTTGCATTATTCTTAACTAAAGGTTTTAAGGCAAAGGCAAATAGGACGCAAGCCAATATGTATAAAAGGTGATCAGCGAGCATCAAGGGCACCTGTAAGAAATGCACCATGGCAAGCCAAATCGGATAAAAAGGCCCTTTTGTCAGGGTCAGGGAATTGAATTCCCCCAACCAGTGGCCTTGGATCAATTGGTCAGCCAATTTGACAAAAAGCCGCTGATCATGGAAATTATGATAATCCGGCGAGAATGTTTGCCCTGAGATCAGGTATAGTTTAAAAATAGTAGCCAGCAGGGCAATAGTAACAAGCCAAAAACACTTATTTAATTTTAGTTTGATCATAGCGATGGAATTTAAAGGAACTGATCATGATGATGGTGTTTAATAAAACAAATGAAATGAACATGAGCAATAATGGGAACGCACAGGACAGCATCCTGGGCATGGGCCATAGCATAGTGTCCAGATAAGCAACAAATGCGACCCTCGTTATTAATGCTGTTAAAATGGCGGAAGCGATGATCAGCTCCGTGGTGTATTTGCCCCTGCGCACAGATGTCCAAAGCATGATCACATAGGCACCGCCAGCCAACAATGACAAGGGAATGATGATCTGTTGCCAATAATGTCCGATCCGATCCAGGATGGATATTTTTTTTACATCATCAAGGGAGATTTTCTTTAAGGTCAAACCTCGGCGATGGCTGAAAATAAATTTAGCTCCGGTGACCTTTAAATATGATCTAAGGCCTCCGCTAGGTGGGACCGCGATATGCGGCCAAGGGTCCAGATTGTTGAATTCAATAATATTGAGCGCTTCCCATTCAAGATTTTGGATGAAGCTTTTGGTATAATTGCTTTGCCAGGCAGGAAAAATACTTTGCCTTGGGGCATCACATTCTAATTTCGCCGAAGAGCAGGCATCATTGATCTCGAGAGAGAGCTTTCTATAAAATCCCGCTGAACTTTTGTAGGAATCATAATATCCCGCCCAACTAACAGCCATTCTAAAGACGGGAACAATTAAACTTCCCAGGAAACTGTTCCGGGGATCGTATGAATAAGTGCCTTGGATATCTATTTTTTCCAAATATGGCTCAACTTCTTTTAGGGAGGGGCTAAATTCAGCTATTTTCAATCTAGTTTTAGTAGGTAACGGGGTATGCACGTTAAATTTTTCTTGTTTGACCCGTAACATGGCGCCATAAGCCGCTGAAAATTCTTTGGTAGTATAATCGCAGGTGGTAAATATCCCATAATTGACCAGATTTGTCAAAGCCACGGCGGCACTGAGCAGGGAACATATTATAAGGGGAAGAATAATTGGAATGATCAATGTCCTTGGTTTCATTTTCATCATAAGAAAGGAAGCTATGATCAATATGATGAAGAAAGGCAAGATCCATACGTTTTCCGGCCGGGTCAGCCAAAATGCAGCCAGGGCAACGCCCAGGCCGAAGGACCATAAAGGGACCGTCGTATCACGCCTGATGACGCGGACCCAAAGGCCAAGTCCTAAGGATACGACCATTATGGTGAGAGATGAATAGATATTTTCACATCGGATATCCAGCATGTAATGGCGGCTGTAACTGTAGGGATTAAAGATCAAGAAAATATAGACTAGGGTAAGGCCTGTCCTGCTGTTGACCAAGGGTTTAATAGCTTTGACGAATACCGCGCAGGCGGATAGATATAGTAATTGATTGGCCAGCATTAAAGGAAAATGCATGAGGTGAATGAAGGCGATCCAGAGGGGATAAAAGGGTGGCTTGTACAGGGTCAGTTGCCCATAGGGTCCCATCCATTGGCCCTTGATGATCTCATTGGCCAAATGTACATAGAGAACTTGGTCGTGGATATTTTTATATTCCGGGGAAAAAGTCTGCCCGGAGATAAGGTATAATTTAAATAGGGTGGCGATGACGGCTATCACTTTTTTACTTTAACATTCCGCGAGCAGTGCTGCAAGCAGCGGATCATTTTTTGCCAGGGGGCGAATAATAGAAATTTGCCTATAGCCTTATTTTACGGTATAGTATGAGTGTCTTAAGCTCTTTCTAATGGGGGTGATTGGTTTCG
>CAZASA010000040.1:0-19077 GCA_964487685.1 uncultured Planctomycetales bacterium | reverse complement strand
CCCCCACCGACATATTCGAAGAAAATACAATGGCGATCTTGGAAGATGCTTTTTTAATCTGGGTGATCTGGGCTGGCGTCAAACCGGTCGTACCGATGACCATATTAACACCGTATTTCTGGCAGGCCTTTAAATGCTCAATGGTTGCCTCAGGCGTTGTGAATTCAATGAGCACCTGACTACCCTTTAAGGCTGAGTCTTCAAAATTGACCGGGATATTATTAGCCAGCATCGGAACATCAGGCCGGTTTTTACTTTCTAATAACGCAGAGATCTTAAAAACCTTATCATTGAGCGCCAACGCCGTAATGCGTTGCCCCATCCTGCCCTGACATCCAGATATAGCGAGTTTGATCATTTTAGATTTCCTATTTTAATAATCCGTATGATTTTAACGCTTTTTTAAGAAGAGCTAGATTATTATCTTCCATGTCACACATGGGAAGGCGAAGCGCCCCATTACATAATCCCAACAACTCACATGCTTTTTTAACAGGAATAGGATTGGTCTCAATGAACAAGGCCTGGACCAAGGGCAAAAGTTTCATATTGATCTCCTGGGACTTTTTCAGATCACCTTGTTCATATGCTTTGATAAGACCTGCCACATCACGAGGGACAATGTTTGCCGCGACCGAGATGACCCCAATACCGCCAATGGCTAAAATTGGCAGGGTCAAGGCATCATCACCGGATGTCACAAAGAAATCCTTCGGACACAGTTCTTTGATGCGCAGCATTTGGTCTAATGACCCCGATGCTTCCTTGACACCGACGATATTCTTAAAATCAGAGGCTAACTTCGCCATTAATTCCGGATCAATGTTCCTGCCTGTACGTCCTGAGATATTATAAAGGACGATCGGAATATCCACACTCTCACTGATGGCCTTGTAATGAAGATAGATCCCCTTCTTGGTCGGCTTATTATAATAAGGTGTGACGATCAAAGCCGCGTCCGCGCCTACCTTGGCCGCGTGCTTGGTCATATTAATCGCTTCGCGGGTGCTGTTAGAGCCTGTGCCTGCGATAACAGGAATCCTTTTAGCGACAGCATCCACGCAAAGCTTAATGACATCCTCCTGCTCTTTCTCAGAAAGTGTCGGTGATTCACCGGTGGTCCCGCAGGGGACAATGCCGTTGGTACCTTCCTTAATATGCCAATCAATGAGCTTTTTATAAACCGCTTCGTCAACATGATCACCCTTAAACGGCGTCACTAAAGCAACAATCGAACCCTTAAACATAAAAATACTCTCCTTTTGCGATCAATTTCGCTGAACCCTTAAGCCACACATTTTCTATTTTGTATCCTTCATCAAGATCAAAGGTGATCTCCAGGATCTCTTTGCTGGCCGTAGAAACCTTCATAAAAGCTTCTTTTTGTTTTTTGACCTTGGGATGCGCATGGATATACGCCACTAAGGCTGAGGCAACAGCGCCGGTGCCGCAAGCCAATGTTTCCGCCTCCACCCCGCGTTCAAAGGTACGCACTGAGACCATACCACTGCGCGTATGCTCAACAAAGTTGACATTGGTGCCGCGAGGGGCAAAACGCGGATGGTTGCGGATGATGGCCCCCATGCTGTTCGCGTCCACCTCCTGCAATCCGTCCACAAAAACAACCGTATGCGGCACACCGGTATCAATATAATGCACTTCCAATTTTTGATTGGCCACCGTAATATTCATGTTCGGCCTGTAGTCTTTTGGGTTTGACAAGCGCACGCGGGCCACTTCACCCTGGGCTTCAGCTAATATCTCGCCGGCCAGTGTTTCCATACTAAAAAGTTCCTTGACCGGTTTCATGTTGGCCACGATATAAACAGCCATGCAACGCGCCCCATTGCCGCACATCTCAGCTTCCGAGCCATCGGCATTGATGATCCGCATGCGGTAATCTGATTGCGTGGATTTTTCCAGGATCAATACTCCGTCAGCACCAACACCGTTTTGGCGTGCGCATACGGCCTTGGTGAATTTTGTATAATCAAAATTCTTGCGCGCCTCAATGATGATAAAATCATTGCCGGCGCCTGCCATTTTGACAAAAGGAATACTTACCATGTGACGATCTTCTCTCCGGCTAACAGGTCCTTGAATTTTTCACGTTCCTTGATGACCTTGAATTTATTACCCTTGACCATGACTTCAGGGACCCTTGGCCGTACATTATAATTGCTGGACATCACATACCCATAAGCACCGGCGCTCATGATGGCCAAAAGGTCGTTCTTTTTGACCTTAGGCAAGGTGCGGTCATGGGCAAAAAAGTCCCCGCTTTCACAAATAGGGCCAACCACATCAAATTTTTGTTTGGCCCCCTTGGTCTCGATCAAAGGTACGATCTCATGGTAGGCGTCATAAAGCATGGGCCTGATCAAGTCATTCATGCCGCCATCCACGATCACAAATTTCTTTAAGCCATTGTCCTTAATATACAGGACCTTGGTGACAAAGATACCGGCATTGCCGACAATAAAGCGGCCAGGCTCCATGATGATCTTCAATCCGGTCTTCTCTAATAAAGGCACCACCCGATCGGCATATTGCTGGGCAGTCTGGGGTTTTTCTTGATTGTATATGATCCCCAATCCACCGCCGATATCCAAATATTCGATCTTGATGGCATCGCGCCGCAATTCATCAATAAAAGCGATCACCTTTTTGATGGCCCCGACAAATGGCGCGCCTGAAGTGATCTGGGAGCCGATATGGATATGTACACCATTGATATTCACATGACTGTATTTCTTATAGGCTTTGAAGATCTTTCTTGTTGTACTTAGATCAATGCCGAATTTCTTTTTTAAAGATCCGGTATTGGTGTATTCATGCGTTGGTGCCGGGACATCAGGGTTGATCCTGATGGCGGCCTGTACCTTCTTACCCATTTTAACAGCAATACGGCTGATCTCCGCTAACTCCGGTTCAGATTCAACATTGAACAGCAAGATCCCGATCTCAATGGCAAAGGCGATCTCTTCCTCGGTCTTGCCGACGGAAGCAAAAACGATCTTTTGAGGATCTGCCCCGGCCAACAAAGCCTTTCCTAATTCACCGATGGAAACAATGTCAACACCGGCCCCCAAGTCCACCAGGCTTTTGATCACGTTCAAATTGCCGTTGGATTTCATGGCAAAGCAAATGATAGGATCAAGCTTGGCAAAAGCTTTCTGGATCTTTATAAAATGATCGGTGAGCGTCTTATAGCTGTAAAGATAAAAGGGCGTTCCGACACGTTGGGCTATGGAAGACACCTTGACATTTTCACAGTAAAGCTGCCCGGCCTTGAATTCAAAATCATGCATGTATTACGTTCCTATGTCATTCCCGAATGCTTCTATCGGGAATCCAGTTTTTTAACCCAAAGATCTAATTGTTTCTCCACTAATTTCGGATTTGTCGATCCCAAAGAAGTTTTAATTTTAACAGACATTTGCGGATTGAAAAGTTTTTTCAAGTCCACATCAAACGCCATGGAATATTGTTTCAATTCCCTCCAGCTCAAAGACGATATCGGCTTGCCATGGTCCAAGCAATCACGGACCATCCGTCCTAAAATATCATGCGCCTCGCGGTTAGAAACACCCTTTTTAACCAAATAATCCATGACATCAACAGTAAAAAAACTTTCATCCAGTACTTGTTTGGCGGCATTTTCTTTTTTGACCTTCATGGTGGCAAAGACCCTGCCCAATACCAAAAGCATGATCTTGGTGGTATCGACACAATCAAACAAGGCCGGTTTATCCAGTTGAAGGTCCCGGTTATACGTCAACGGTAAACCTTTTAATAAAACATTGATCTCCGTCAATCGGCCGATCACCTTGGCTGAAGAGCCGCGGATCAATTCCAGCACATCCGGATTTTTCTTATGCGGCATGATCGATGAGCCGGTGCAAAAACTGCTGTCTATATCGACCAAACCAAATTCTTTCGTTGCCCACAGGACTAAATCTTCAGCGATCCTTGAGAGATGTGTTGAGATAATGGCGCAATCGCTGATCAGCTCAATGATAAAATCGCGGTCAGAAACAATGTCCATACTATTAGCCGCGACCTTGCTAAACCCGAGCAATTTAGCCAGATAAACACGGTCAGTCTTTAGTGATGTGCCTGAAAGCGCACAAGCGCCCAAGGGCAAGGTGTCGGTTCGTTTGGCACAATCGGACAAACGGGTTTTATCCCGCTCGAGCATTTCGATATAGGCCAGCATATGATGGGCTAACAAAACAACCTGGGCCACCTGCAAATGCGTATACGCCGGAATAATAACATCTTTGTTCCGGCTGGCAAAATCCAGGACCGCTTTTTGCAAAAGCTTGACCGCTGTCATGAGCTGGGTGATCTCTTCCCGACAATAAAGCTTCATGTCCAAAACCACTTGATCATTACGCGAACGAGCGGTATGTAGTTTATCCGCAGGTTTACCGATCAGTGCTTTAAGCTGGTTTTGGATCTCCGTATGGATATCCTCAGCCTTGGGATCAAAACTGAATTTATACTGTTCGATCTTAAGGAGTATCTTCTTTAACCCCGCGACGATCTTGGCGGCATCAGTTTTGGAGATGATCCCCTGCTTGCCCAGCATCTGGGCATGGGCTATGGAGCCGATCACATCATATTTGGCCAAACGATGGTCATAGCTGATGCTGAAGGTAAAAAAATCAGCCAGCGGATCAGATTTCGTATTAAACCGCGCACCCCAAAGTTTGCTCATAGGCCCCTCACTTAGATTTTCTAGACGCTAATGCAAAATCCATACAATAATGCTCCAACTCATTTAATGAAACTCGATAAACCTTGGCTTGGGTGTATTGATCAGCTAATACTTCACGAAAGCGACATATCTCTTTTAAACGTTTCTGCCAGCGATGATCAGCAATGGTCAAGTCGATCAATTCAAAAGCCCTGTCTAAACAACGATTGCATGAGATACCATCTTCGCGTTCTTGCCAGATGCGCGCACGGGCCACTTCAGAACCTATGTGCCCCATTTGTTCAAACAACGAAAACTTTGACCAACGATCACTTGTGATCATATTATTCGATCAAACCATCAACCACTTCTTTTACCCGCTGACGGAGATTCTCATCTTTAATTTCTATCTGAAAATTACCTTGTTTAGGACGAATATTAATAAACGATGTATATTCAAGCCGCTCTTCTTTTTTCTTTTTGGGATAAATATTAAACCCCCATAGATCGATCTGTTGGGAACCTTTCGCAAGAAGGATTTCTTCACAGTCCGCATGAAGCTCACCGCCTAAGGCTACGATCTTCTGTTCGAGATCAACAACCCCCTTGATCATATCGTCATAGCCTGCTTGTGCAAGCTCTTTAAGCTCAGATCCAGATACCTTTGTTTTATAAACTTTAATATTCATTGATTTAGTACGGCATGCCCCAGATCCGGATAAAGCCTTCGGATAATTTGGGATCGAATATGTCCTTATCGCCGTATGTTGCCAGTTCTTCTTTGTAACGAGAGAATCTTGATTTTCGCCCCGCCACCATACAACTTCCTTTAAGCAATTTTAATTTCACAACACCACTGACCCTTTCCTGGGTCTTATTGATAAAAGCATCCAACTGATGCCGTAAAGGTGTTTCCCACAATCCGTAATAAGTCAATTCTGCATAGCGCGGAGAGATCAATTCCTTATAATGCAGGGTCTCACGGTCAAGTACCATGGCCTCAAGCTCTTTATGAGCTGTCATCAATATCGTGCCTGCGGGATTTTCATAGATCTCGCGGGATTTAATGCCTACCAAACGATTTTCCACCATATCCACACGCCCAACCCCATTGCGCCCGCCGATCTCATTAAGTTTAAGGACCAACTCAACAGGGGCATATGATTTACCGTTCACCTTGACTGGGATACCTTTGGCAAATTCCACCTCAACATATTCCACCCGATTCGGGCATTTCAGCGGGTCCTTGGTCATCGCATAAATTTCTTCCGGCGGCTCAACCCACGGATCTTCCAGGACACCGCACTCAATGGAACGGCCATACAAATTGATATCAACCGAATACGGGCTCTTTTTGGTGACATCAATGGGGATCTTATGCTTATGCGCGTATTCAATTTCCTGCTCACGCGTCTTAAATTCCCATGTTCGTAAAGGGGCCAAGGATTCCAAATGCGGGGCCAAGATCTTGGCCGTCACTTCAAAACGCACCTGATCATTGCCTTTACCGGTCGAACCATGCGCGATCGCCGTAGCTTTTTCCTTTTTAGCCACCAATACCTGATGCTTGGCGATCAAAGGACGGGACAAGGCCGTTGCCAGAAAATATTTACCTTCATATACGGCATTGGCTTTGATGGCCGGGAAAACATAATCTTTCACGAATTCCTGCTTCAAATCCAGGATATAAACTTTAGACGCACCGGTGGCCAAGGCGCGTTTCTCGATCGCTTTAAAATCACTGCCCTGCCCGACATCGGCCATGAAAGCAATGACTTCATAATCTTTATCTTTCAGCCAACGGATCAAACAACTGGTATCAAGCCCGCCCGAATAGGCTAAAACAACTTTTTTCATTATTTACTCCTTATGTCATTCCCGAATGTTTTTGTCGGGAATCTATGTTCTGGGTCCCCGACTAATACATTCGGGGACGACATTGATTTATTTATCCTTTAACAAATAAATCAATGTCGCCTTCTGAACGTGCAAACGGTTCTCAGCCTGATCAAAGATCACCGAATGTTTTCCGTCGATAATATCTGCCGTCACTTCAAGCCCCCGATGGGCGGGAAGGCAGTGCATAAATATATAATCCTTGTGGGCTGACTTCAATAAATCTGAATTGATCTGATAGCCCTTGAATTCCTTGATACGCTTGGCTGTTTCTTTTTCCTGGCCCATGCTGACCCATACATCAGAATAGATCACATCCGCGCCTTTCACGGCTGTCTTTGGATCTCGTCCTAATTCTATGGTGCAATTATTCTGCTTGGCGATCCCCTGTGCCTGACGCACAATTTCAGCGTTGGGATCATAGCCTTTAGGCCCGGCAAAACGCACATTGATCCCCACCCTGGAACAGCCGACCATCAATGAATGGAACACATTGTTCCCATCGCCCACATAAGCCAAATTCAAACCCTTGAATTTACCAAATTGCTCGCGGATCGTTTGAATATCCGCCAGGGCCTGGCAGGGATGGTAGAGATCACATAAAGCATTGATCACCGGCACGTCCGCGTATTGGGCCAATTCAAAAACATCCTGACTTCGAAATACCCTGGCCACAATGCAATGCACATAACGCGACAAAGTCTTGGCCACATCATAAGTCGATTCACGTTTGCCTAAATTGATCTCTTCCAAGCCCAAATAAAGGCAATGACCTCCTAACTCATAAACACCGACCTCAAAGGAGACACGTGTACGGTTAGAAGGTTTTTGGAAAACCAACGCCACTGATTTGCCTTTCAGGTCCGAACGCAGTTTGCCTTTTTGTTTTTTTAGGCGGTCTGCGGAATCGATCAATGCCAGCACTTCAGCCGTGGAATAATCCGATAATTTAATAAAGTCGCGTTTCATATTTATTTCCTTTAATACCTTGTGTCACCCCCGAATGTTTTAATCGGGGGTCCATTAACAGAATTAATTCTGAATTAGATTCCCGCTTTCGCGGGAATGACACCATCTTTTGATAAAACTGCTCCCATCGCCCCATCCAACAGATGAATGGCTTTATTAATTTGCCGACGGGTGACATTAAGTGCCGGCATGATGCGCAGCACATTGCCCTGCGTGCAATTGATGATCAATCCCCGATCGAAACATTCTTTAAATATAGCCATACCGTCAATGGTCAATTCAACACCGATCATCAGCCCCAGGCCGCGCACTTCCTTGATAATAACATATTTGCTCTTGAGCTCATTTAACTTTGCGATCAAATAGGGCCCTTGGGCTTTGACATTCTTCAACATTTTTTCAGCATAGATCGCCTTAATGACCCCTAAGGCCGCTTTGCAAATAAAAGGACTTCCGGCAAAGGTCGAGCCATGCATGCCCGGCTTGAAACAATCCGCCAATTCTTTCTTGACGATCATGGCCCCGATCGGCAATCCCCCGCCCAAGGCCTTGGCCACACACATCACATCGGGCGTGATACCATAGTGCTTAAAAGCAAAAATCTCCCCTGTACGTGCCATGCCAGTTTGGACTTCATCAAGGACCATCAATATCTTTTTCTCATCGCAGATCCGCCGGATCGCTTGCACATATTCCTTGCTTGCGATATTAATCCCGCCTTCTCCCTGGATCAATTCAAGCATGATGGCCGCCGTTTGATCAGTGACCGCGGCTTTCAAGGCATTGATATCATTAAAAATCACATATTTAAATCCCGGTACCAACGGGGTAAAGCCCTTTTGGTGTTTTTCCTGACCTGTTGCTGACAACGCCCCCATGGTACGGCCGTGAAAAGCATTGATGGTCGTGATGATCTCAAATTTCTTGCCCTCGCCATAAGCCCTGGCAAATTTTATGGCTGCTTCGATCGACTCAGTGCCGCTGTTACAGAAAAATATTTTGCCTTCAAAGGCAATACGTATCAATTCCTTGGCTAATTTAGCCTGGTGGGGGTTGTACAAATTATTCGGAATATGGATCAGTTTCCCGATCTGCTCGCGCACCGCCCCCATGACCTTGGGATGGCAATGCCCTAAATTGCTGACACCCCAACCGGGGAAAAAATCCAAATATTTCTTGCCATGAATATCCGTCAGCACAGAACCCTTTCCTTTGACAAAGATCGCGGGCATACGGGTGTATGTCAGAAGAATGTGGTCGTTATATTCCTGGAATATCTCGTTTGCTTTCATAAGATCACGTCATTGCGAGGAGCGCATTTTGCGACGAAGCAATCTCTTATTGCTTCACTATCTGCGTTCCGACCCCCTGGTCAGTAAAGAACTCCAATAACAAAGCATGCGGCATGCGCGCGTCTACAATGTGGGTTTTATTGACCCCGCCGCCCTTCAATGCCTCAACACAAGAACTTACCTTGGGGATCATGCCTCCCACAATAACCGCACTTTTGATCAATTCATCCACCTGCGCCAAAGTCAAGGTTGACATCAAGGTGCTCATATCTTTAAGGTCACGCATCACACCAGGCACATCGGTTAAAAGTACTAATTTTTCCGCCTTCATCGAATTGGCAATAGCACTGGCCACTTCATCCGCATTGACATTATGCGGTTGCTTTTCCGTTGTGACCCCCATCGGTGACACGACCGTGATCTGGCCTTGGGCTAAATGAGATTCCAAATCCTCTTTATTGACTGAGGTGATCGTTCCCACAAATCCTAAATCTTTGACTGCCTTTTTCTTTTTGACAAAAATTATATTTTCCTGGCCCTTAAGCCCCGAGACATCGCCTTTTAAAGACTTGATCTCTTCTACGATCTGATGGTTGAGTTTTTCTAATTCTTCACCCACGATCTTTAAAGTATCCTTATCTGTCACCCGGATACCATCAACAAATTCATTCTTCAGTCCCTGTTCCTTCATCCGTGCTGAGATATGCGGGCCGCCGCCGTGCACGATGATGATGCGGATCCCCACATAGGATAAAAATACAATGTCCTGCAAAACATTATGGCGGATCTTGGGATCGTCCAAAATACTGCCGCCGTATTTAATGACAAAGATCTTGCGGCGGAAAGCATAAATATAAGGGATCGCTTCGATGAGGATTGAAGCTTTTTTAACAATTTGATCCATAGGTTGTTCTTTCAGAGATCCTTCGCCCGTTGGCTCAGGATGACCTCAACATTACGTCGAGGTCAGTTATACTCTCCGTTGATCTTGACGTATTCATAAGAAAAATCACAGGTATAGACCGTGGCACTCGCCTGCCCCAACGGCAGTTCAACTGTAACGGAGATATCTTTTTTATCAAAAGATGAAAATGAAATCTTCATATTATACTCGTTGATCGTGTTTATCCCTAAAGAGCCTACAGCCGCACCCACCCGTCCCCAATTGGGATTACTCCCAAAAGCCGCGGTCTTGACCAGCGCTGAATTAGCAATAACTTTGGCGATCTTTCGGGCCTGTGTTTCAGTGGTAGCGCCTTTGACATTAATGGTCAAAAACTTTGTTGCCCCTTCACCGTCCTGCACGATCTTCTTGGCCAGGTCAATGCAGACATATTCCAGGGCCTGATAAAACTTTTTAAAATCTTCGCCTTCAGCCAAGATCTTTTTATTACCTGCCGCCCCATTAGCTTGCAAGGTCACCATGTCATTGGTACTCATGCAGCCGTCAACCGTAATACTATTAAACGACCGCTCTGTCGCACGCTTTAAAGCAACTTTTAACATTTTATGTGTTATGGCCGCATCCGTCGTGATGAACCCCAGCATGGTTGCCATATTAGGTTCAATCATCCCGGAACCTTTGCCGCAGCCACCGATCGTGATTTTTTTACCGCTGATAATAACCTCAACCGCGATCTCTTTTAATTTCAGGTCTGTCGTCATGATCGAACGGGCAAATTTTCCGCCGCCCTTAGGGCTTAAGCCCTTGATCAAAGCCGGCAGCGCATGGACGATTTTATTATACGGCAGCGTTTTACCGATGATCCCGGTTGATGTCACTAAAACATCCGTGGGGTTTACTCCCAAAAGCTTTGCCGCATGATGCGTCGAACCTTGCGCATATTTCAAACCGGTCTCACCGGTATAACAATTAGCATTTCCGGAATTAACCAACACAGCCCGCCCCACCCCTTTTTTAATATGTTTCATGCTGACCAGTAGCGGCGCCGCCTTGATCGAACTTTTGGTAAAAACACCGACAGTGACAGCCGGAGTTTCCGAGACAATAATGCCAAGATCAGCTTTGCCGGAACGCTTGATCCCGGCCGCCAGACCGTTGGCGAGATATCCTTTAGGAAATGTCACTCCGCCTTTGATAATCTTCATAGAAGACCTTCGATCTCATTAAATCCAACCATAATGTTCATATTCTGTATCGCCTGCCCAGCCGCACCTTTGACCAGATTATCAATGGCTGATGTAATAACTACCATTTTCTTGTCAGAGCTGACAGCAAGGCCTATATCACAAAAATTGGTATTGGCCACATTTTTGGTTTCCGGCTGGCTTCCCAACGGATGAACACGCACAAAAGGTTCCATTTTATAGAATTTCTTATATAAACTGTGCCCCTGATTCAACGTAATCCCAGCCTTCAATTGCACGTACATCGTGTTTAATATCCCTCGTGTAATGGGAAGCAAATGCGCCACAAAATGAACGCCCGTTGCCCGTCCGGCTAATTGGGACAGATACTGTTCGATCTCCGGGGCGTGCTGATGGCTTAACACCTTATACGCTTTAAAATTTTCATTAGCCTCGGCAAAAAGCAAACCAACCGATGCTTTACGTCCGGCGCCGGAAACTCCAGATTTAGCATCCACAACGATCGACTGAATGTCCCGTCGCGTTGAGATCAACGGTGCCAGCCCTAAAATTGCCGCTGTCGGATAACATCCGGGATTAGCGATAAAATTAGCATTCTTGATCTTCTGACGGAATAACTCCGGCATACCATAGACCGCCTTGCCTAAATTCTTCGGATCAAGATGCTTAAGGCCATACCAAGTTTCATAAACCTTGGCACTTTTAAACCGGTAATCCGCGCTAAGATCGATCACCTTAAGCCCCGCTTTTAATAATTTCGAAGCCACCTTCATGGATTCCGTGTGCGGCAGGGCCAGGAAAACCACATCGCATTTTTCTATTGCCTTTTTAATATCAAGCTTTTGGCAAACCAGGGTCGTCCGATCCAGGAATTCCGGATAGATTTGGGCCATGGGGCCTTGGGTATTATTGGCCGCTACATAGGTCACCCGCACACCCGGATGTTTCAATGCCAAAGCAAAGACCTCCCGGCCCGTATAACCACTGACACCCAGGATCCCGACGCGTATAGTTTTCATAAGAATACTTAAATCATTTATCTTCATATGTTTCCCGTCGGCGAAAGCCATTAAGTGAATTCGTTTATAATAAATAAAAAAGCCCATCTCGTCAACGTATTTCGAAGGGAGATGGGCTTGATTTTATGCTTTAATTGTCGTTAACGTTTGACCCACTGGAATTTACGGCGTGCTCCCTTTTGACCAGGTTTCTTTCTTTCCTTCATTCTGTCATCTCTGGTCAGGCAGCTGGCCTTCTTTAATATACCACGGGTCAAAGGGTCACAAATAATGATGGCTCGTGACAAACCTAATTTAAACGCGCCAGCCTGGCCGGTGGAACCACCGCCGGTGACACGCACAGCTATATCGAATTTGTTTTCCAAATTGACTAACTTTAAAGGGCTCATAATTAAAATACGATCAGTTTCGCGAGGGAAATAATTCAGAAAATCACGTTTATTGACCATGATCTTACCGTCCCCTGGGGTCAAAACAACCCGGGCTACTGAACTTTTACGACGGCCTGTCCCTGCGTATTTAACAACTTCTACCATTTAACTCTCCTAAAATTTAAATTTCCAATGCGATCGGTTTTTGTGCCGCATGCGGATGTACTTCACCCGCGTAAACTTTCAACTTGGCTGTCTGCTTATAAGCTAAAGGTCCGCTGGGGAACATGCGGGAAACAGCCAATTCCAATACCTTGGCCGGTGCTTTCTTGAGCATAACACCCAAGGTCATTTCCCTTTGGCCGCTGGGATAACCTGTATAACGGCTGTAAACCTTATCGGTCAATTTCTTGCCCGTGACCCTGACCTTTTCAGCGTTAATGATGATCACGGTGTCGCCGGTATCAAAAAAAGGTGTAAAAATGCGCTTATGTTTGCCGCGCAGCACTGACGCTGCCTTAGCCGCGACCTTGCCTAAGACCTTGTCCTTGGCGTCGATCACATAACATTTGTGTTCAATTTCGTTAACTTTTGGTAAATACGTTTTCATAGATATTGCCTTTTCTAAGTCGATTGCAAGATTCTAAAATATAACACCTTTGCGCCAAATGTCAATTATTTTTAATATTTTACCGCCATCAGGCACAAGCCCTCTGCGGGGGCCGTGTCCCATGCGGTTTGACGGTTTTTGGCCTTCAATATTCTTGGCATATCATTCAATGACATTTGCCCGGAACCTACGGCCAAAAGTGTCCCTGCGATATTACGCACCATCTTGTAAAGAAAGCCATTGGCCGTGATCTCAATATGGACCAAGTCCCCTTCCCTGGTGATCACCAATTTTTTGATCGTGCGCACCGTTTGGCGATGGGCACGATTCGGATCATGGGCCTGAAAAGATTTAAAATCATGACGACCGATCAAATATTTTGCAGCTTTGCGCATCTGTAAAATATTCAAGGGATAAGGATAAAAATAAACACGGTCCCTCAAAAATACCGAACGGTGCTTACGATTTAAAACCGTATAGCGATAGGTCTTTTCCCTAACGCTGTACTGAGCATGAAATTCTTCTTTGACTTCACGGGCCTCATGCACCGCAATATCCGACGCCAAAAGGCTGTTAAGGGCACGCAGGATCTCCAAAGGCTTCATGCGCGTGTCCGCCTTAAAAGAGATCACTTGCCCTCGTGCATGCACCCCGCTGTCGGTGCGTCCTGAAGCAAAGACCTTGATGGGCTTTTTAAAGATCCTTAAAAGCACATCCTCCAATTCCCCTTGTACTGTCCGCTCACCCTGGGCTTGGGCTTGCCACCCTGCAAACGACGCGCCATCATATTCAATGGTGATTTTAAAATTAGAGATCTTCATTTATTGGTAAGGATTTTGACTAACGATAGAAGGCGCAATATCTTTATAAACATGCCTATTCTGCGCAACCCATAGATGAATTTGATCTGGTGTGAGCACCTTCCCCAATTTTTCGTCCAAGGCCCTTGCCAGACCCCAGAATTTTTGATCAGCTGCCGCCTTATCTGCCCCTTGCTGGACCGTATCATAGATCTTATTGACCGAACTCACAAAATCATCCACCAACGGTTTTATTTGGTCTTCCTGGTCCATATCAATGTCCACCACTGATTTTAATCTTTCAATAAAATCATCGGAAGTCAGGTTATCAGCATGCGCCAATATCCCCATCGTAAGGAAGATCATCAAAAAGAATACTGAACGGATTGTCATCAAAGAACTACCTCCTCTTAATTGCCGTCATTGACGTAGCTGTCTTTCCAATCACTAACAGGTTCGGATTGCCAGAATTGTTTGGTCTCTACATCCATGATCGTCAGTTTAGCGCCCCAACCGGCGCCGGTGTCCATGGCCCAGACATTGCAGAACTTTTGCGGTTCTGTTTTACCGAAATTGATCGTAGGATTGTGCCCGACAAAGATCTCGTCGTAGTCCCCATAGCGCCATTCAGGGCAGATATGGTTGAATTCCTGTGCTTTTTGTAAAAAGGCCCTGTCCCAAATAAATGTTTCCTTGGGAGTTTCGGCAAGGGAACAGTCCGGGTCAAAACCGCCGTGGACATAAAGCCTGTTCTCATCAACAAAATAAAGATGCGCCTCAGACAGGAATTTAACATGCTTCTTGGGCATGCCGCCATCCTTATAAGACGCCACAGTCTTGGCGCCCCCCTGGTCCAGCCACATTTGAGGTGACTTCCCTTTTGTCGCCCACTCCAAGGCCCAGGCGTCATGATTGCCTAAAACATATTCACAATTCGGGATACTTAAAAGCTCGTCGATACACTCTTTGACCTTCCCATTCCGGTCGCAGACATCGCCTAAACAAATAAGACGGTCCTTGGTTGTATCGAATTGGGACACCTTTAAGCATTGAAGCAAAGCTTGGTGGGCACCGTGAATATCGCCTATGACAAAGGTTTTCATTCGCCTATTTTAAGGGGAATAGCGCCTTCTGTAAATTTATTTATTCTTGATCAGGATTTCAGCGATTTGAACGGCATTAAGAGCGGCGCCTTTTCTGAGATTGTCCGAGACGACCCAGAGATTCAATCCATGAGGAATGGAAATGTCCTCGCGGATCCGGCCGACAAAGGTCTCATCGTGCCCATCGGCATCGATCGGCAACGGATAAACTGAATTCTTGACGTCATCAACAACTTTGACCCCAGGGGCTTTTTTCAGGATCTTGATCGCCTGGGCTCGGGTGATCTTCTTTTTGGTCTCAATATTGATGGATTCTGAATGGCTGTTCTTGACAGGCACCCGCACACAGGTGGGACAAACCTGGATCTTATTATCATGGAACATTTTGCGGGTCTCGTTGACCATCTTCATTTCTTCCTTAGTATAGAAATTTTCGATGAACACATCGATCTGCGGGATCAAATTGTGCGCGATCTGATAGGCAAATTTCTTGACGGTCATGTTGCCGGCCAATTGATCTTCCAGTTCCGCCACGGCCTCTGCCCCGGCGCCGGAAACCGCCTGATAGGTGGAAACCACAATACGCTTGATCTTGGCAAAATCATGCAAAGGCTTTAAAGCCACCAGCATTTGGATCGTCGAACAATTAGGATTAGCAATGATACCCTTATGCTTCTTGATATCTTCGGGGTTGACCTCCGGCACGACCAACGGCACATCAGGGTCCATACGGAATTGTGAAGTATTGTCGATCACCACCGCCCCGGCCTCGGCCGCGATAGGCGCCCATATTTTAGAAATTTCAGCTCCTGGTGAAGACAACACAATATCCACCCCGTTAAATACTTCCTTGGTTAACCCAACATAAGCAATGCCGTCTAATTCCCCGCCCGCACCGCTGGGGGAAATTAATATCAATTTATTAACAGGGAACTTGCGTTCTTTGACAATGCGGTACATGCATTGTCCGACGGCACCGCGGATACCTAAGATGGCAACATTATATTTTTTCATATCAATTCTTTGACGACCAGATCGCCCACTTCGGTGGTTGAATAGCCCATCTTACCGGCGGCCAGGTCTTTTAATTTAGTTACGACAACTTTTTTAACTGAATCCTCGATAGCAGTGGCAGCTTTATCCTCTCCCACCTGCCTTAAGAGCATCGCACCGGCACATACAGCTGCCAATGGATTGATCACATTTTTACCCGTATATTTAGGCGCTGAACCGCCGATAGGCTCAAACATGGAAACCCCTTTAGGGTTAATATTACCTCCCGCGGCGATCCCCATCCCGCCCTGGATCATGGCGCCCAGATCAGTAATGATGTCCCCGAACATATTATCCGTCACGATCACATCGAACCACTCGGGATTTTTCACAAACCACATCGTGGTTGCATCCACATGCGTGTATTCAGTCTTGACGTCGGGGTATTCACGAGCTACTTCATAAAAGGTGCGTTCCCAAAGGTCAAAGGCATAGGTCAGGACATTAGTCTTGCCGCAAAGGGTCAATTTTTTCTTTTTACCATGCTGACGGGTGTATTCGAAAGCATAACGGACGCATCGCTCCACGCCTTTTCTGGTGTTATGGGATATTTGGATCGCCACTTCATCGGGGGTGCCTTTATTTTGGAATTCACCTAATCCTTTATAAAGCCCTTCGGAATTCTCACGGACAACCACAAAATCAATGTCCGACGGCTTTTTATTTTTCAATGGGCAAAAGCGTTCATCATAAAGAGCGACCGGCCTTAAATTGATATATTGGTCCAGATCAAACCGCAGACGAAGCAGGATCCCTTTTTCGAGGATCCCCGGCTTCACATCAGGATGTCCGATGGCGCCCAGAAAAATCGCATCAAATTTCTTTAATTCCCCTACTGCTGAATCCGGCAGCACTTCCTTGGTGCGTAAATACCGCTCACCGCCAAAATCATAGTTGTGCGTTTCATATTTAAACCCGAATTTGGATGCAGCGGCTTGCATCACCTTGAGGCCTTCTGTGATCACTTCCGGACCGGTACCGTCACCGGGGATGGTGGCGAATTTATAAGTTTTCATATTATTCCTATTCTTTAAAACGCTTCACGACTAAGGTTGCGTTGTGGCCGCCGAAACCGAGGGAGTTAGATAGGGCTACGTCCACTTGGACCTTGCGGGCAACGTTGGGCACATAATCCAGGTCACATTCAGGGTCAGGAGTTTCATAGTTGATCGTCGGATGAACGATATTGTCCCTGATGGACATGACACAGGCTACAAGCTCTATGCCTCCTGCCGCGCCAAGCAAATGCCCGGTCATGGATTTTGTTGAAGATATTGGTATCTTCTTGGCATGATCGCCGAATATTTTTTTGATCGCCAGGGTTTCTATCTGATCATTCAATTTTGTCGAAGTTCCATGCGCGTTAATATAATTGATATCTGTTATTTTTAAACCGGCATCCTTGATCGCCATGTCCATGGCCCTGATCGCTCCCAAACCTTCGGCATGCGGCGCTGTGATATGATACGCATCCGAAGTACGGCCATAACCGGCTAACTCCGCGTATATTTTTGCCCCGCGTTTTTTAGCAAACTCAAGGCTTTCCAAGACCACGATGCCGGCGCCTTCACCCATGATAAATCCGTCACGGTTAAGGTCAAAAGGACGGCTGGCCTTTGTCGGTTCGTCATTTCTTTTGGTCAACGCTTTCAGAGCGCAAAACCCGCCTAACCCTAATTTAGAGGTGGCACTTTCTGTGCCTCCGGCGATCACTACATCTGCTTCACCATGCTGGATCAAGCGCATGCCTTCACCGATACAATTATTGGCCGTGGCACAGGCCGTGGCAATGGCAAAACAAGGGCCGGTTGCACCGGTGTGGATGGACACTTGGCCGGCAGCTTCATTAATGATCATCCGTGTGATGAAAAAGGGCGAAATGCGGCCAGGTCCCTTCTCTAAATATTTGTCATATTCTTCTTCGGCTGAGGCGATGCTCCCGATACCGGAACCCACGATCACCGCGGCCCGCGAGGCATCCATTTGCCGGATATCAAGCTTGGCATGATTCAGCGCTTCACTGGCGGCCACCACCCCGAATTGGATGAATTTGGATAAATTACGGGCGTCCTTGGAATTAAAATGCGCCAAAGGGTCATAATCAATGACATCGCCATTGACGCGCGAATCAAAAAGGGACGCGTCAAAGTGGCTGACGGTGCGTACCCCGCTTTGGCCTTTGATCAAGGCCTGCCAAAATTTTTCGATCCCGCATCCCACGGGAGAAACAACGCCCATACCGGTGATGACAACACGTTTATTCTGCATCTATTTTAAAATCCCCTTATTAAAGGTTTGCCCCTGCGTCCTGCCCCGCTGGTAAACGGGGCTGCAGGGGCAAGTCATAAAAATAAATACACTTCAACTATTAAGCGCCGGCCTTTTCTTCGATGTATTTGATCGCATCACCGACGGTCTTCATTTTCTCAGCATCTTCGTCGGGGATTTCGACATTGAATTCCTCTTCCAATGCCATGATCAATTCGACGGTATCCAGAGAATCCGCACCTAAATCATCCACAAAAGACGCTGTCGGCGTAACTTCCTCGGGCTTAACACCCAATTGTTCCGCGATGATTGTCTTGATTTTGCTTTCTACTGCCATGTGTTCCTCCTTGATTGGTAACTATTATACCGTCAACCCGCCATCTATGACTATAGTCTGTCCGGTGATATAATTTGCCGCCGGAGAAGCTAAAAACAAACAGACGCCTGCTACATCCTCAACTTCACCGAAACGGGACAATGGGATACGCTCCATTACTTTTGCCTGCATCACTTCAGATACCTTGGCTGTCATGTCCGTCCGAATATATCCCGGGGCTACACAATTGACCGTGATGTTCTTATAGGCCAATTCTTTTGCCACTGATTTAGAAAAAGCGATGATGCCTGCTTTGCTGGCCGCGTAATTG
The DNA here is from genome assembly GCA_964487685.1 of uncultured Planctomycetales bacterium. Taxonomy (GTDB): domain Bacteria; phylum Omnitrophota; class Gorgyraeia; order Zapsychrales; family Fredricksoniimonadaceae; genus JABDGZ01. Next base: position 238 of record CAZASA010000040.1, on the reverse strand, counting down.
GCTTGACCGATATTGCCTGTCATGCCAATCACGGACGCGATGCTGATGATCTTGCCCTTCTTGGCCCTTAACATCGCCTTGGCAACTATCTTGGTGACGTTAAAAGTTCCCTTGAGGTTGACCTTGATGACCTCATCCCAATCATTTTCATCAAGCCTTAAGAAGAGATTATCACGCGTGATCCCAGCGTTGTTGACTAATATATCAATGCGTTTATGAATGTCAAGAATTTTATTAA
>CAZASA010000039.1:0-19333 GCA_964487685.1 uncultured Planctomycetales bacterium | reverse complement strand
TCCCATTATTTAATATATCATTCCTAGTATTTAATATGTCATTCCCGCGGAAGCGGGAATCCATAACAAAACTTCTTTAAAAGAAATTATTTTTCCAAACGATACCTGATAGGAACTGTAACTGTTGACTCTACGGGAATATTGCCCACACTTCCCGGTTGAAATTTCCAATGACTTACCGCCTTGAAGGCAGCTTGGTCTAATAAACGGAATCCTGAACTTTTTATGATTTCTACCTTAATAGGAGCGCCTTGCCGATCCACGTCCACTTCCAATAACACAAGCCCCTCCTGCCGCATTTGCCTGGCAAGTTCGGGATATTCAGGAGCCGGATTCTGATAATAATCAGGATTTGCTTTTAACTCCACGCTAGATTTGGATCGAGTCACTTTCTTTACGCCAGTGACACTGCGAGGAACGTTCTTCAGCGATGAAGTAATCTCAATGGAAGCTGTTGAACTTTCAGGGATTGCTTCGCCCTTCGGGCTCGCAATGACACTGGATGACAAAATGCTTACTTCCACCCTTGGCCCTGATGGCTGAATGCTAAATTGCACCTTTTGAATGAACGTCCTTCCTGAATATACAAATATAAGCCCATGGATCAAGATAGACACCGCTAAACCGATCCAAATGGGTTGATTTTCACTGATCAGTAACGGAACCATGGTTAAAAATCCATCGAAAACCCGCCGTAAAATCCACGGCGCGGACCGAATTGTGGGGCAAACACGCCAACTCCTGATCCGCTCCTTAATTCATAGACCTCATCAAAAACGTTGACCACATCAAAGCGGACCTTGATATCATTTTTATTATTGATCTTAAAGGTATGTTCAATGCCCAAATTAATGGGATTATATGAACCCACCCGTTTACCATTAGGTATGTTAGTGTCCCCGCGCAGGCCGTCTTGACGCAACCCGCTGCCAAAAAGGATGTCCGCATAGACCTTGGTTTTATTTAATGCTGAGATAGACAAATTATCAAACTCATAGGCCAATCCAACGGAAACCGTCAGGCTCTGGTCATGGTCTAAAGATATCCAGTGATCGGCAACATAATTTAGATCATCCTGGGAAAATTGAAACTGACTAGAAGCCCAGTTCTTACCTACAGCGTGGCTGTAGGCTGTGTTCACATAACCGGAAAAGCCGCCTTTTTTATAATTGATCGTTAATTCAGATCCACCTACTTGACCTTTTGAATAATTAAAAGGCGTGATGATAGGGGCTGCTCCAAACTGTCCGTCATCAAGTTGGTCTACGGCAGTTTTATAATAATTATCCCAACCGACTTGCAATTCTGGTGAAAAATTATGGGTCGCTCCTACATCATAATAATTTGAACGTTCTGCCTTGGTAGGTGAATTTTGGTCAATCTCCGCAGCATTGGTTGTGTTATCAAAAATAGCGGGATTGATGTTTTGCGCTAACTCAAGCGGCGGCGGGGTAAAATAACGGGCATATCCAGCATGCACCTTAGTTGCTTGATCGACTTCATAGACCGCATTGATACGCGGACTGAATTGATATTCATTAAGGTATTGATATGACTGATCAAATCGGCCGCCATAATTAAGGGTTAGCTTATCCGTGACCTTCCATTCATCCTGTAAATAAAGACCGTATTGCTCGCCTTGTTTTTGGTTGTTATTGATAATTTGTTGCAAAGGCAAGATTGGATTGCCACCGCCATCGAGCGGGAAAACCAGTGAATTACTGTCATTGATGGCATCACTGATCGTAAAGATAGACCCGGCGCGTAAGGTATGCTTCTCATTTAATTCATAACTGCCATCCAGCTCAACGCCATTGGTCAAGATACTGTCATTGATTTTAGTAGCTATCCCGTTATAGTCCAAATCACCGATCACATCCGGCAGGAAATTGACTTCGCTAAAGCGGGTAAAGGCAGACACCTGATAATTAAGCTTGTCTTCAGCCTTTTGGTACGCGACAACGCCATAAAAATTTTGCTCTATCTGGCGCTCATTAAGGTCCTCAGTAGGAATGATTGGGAATCCAGGGTTTGTAAGACCATTGGCAGTAAAGAAATCAGTTTGGTCTGGAGCATTGGGAACTTGAAAATCATTATGAGAAGCACTAAGCATAACGTTAATACGGCTGGTATCATCAACGACCTTGGAGACATAGGCAAACATCTTGCCCTGCTGGGTCTGGTCATGGATGGCTGTCGGACCATTGGTCGGATTTTCGATCCCTAAGTTGTCCTCCAAATAACTGGAAGTCACAAAATAATTGATCCCTCCTTTAGCAGAACCTCCATAGCTGACACTTGGATTAACTTCACCTTGGGAACCCCCATACATGGAAATAGTCCCGCCGTTGGAAAATGTGCCGCTCTTGGTATGAATATCAATGATACCCGCTGTATGAAAACCATATTGCGCGGGCAAAGATCCGTCGATCAGGGAAACATTATCGATAAAACGTGAATCCAGTTCCTGGCCAAAACCGGTGATCCCTTCAGGGAGCACGACATCATTGATACGATATTGCAAATTAGCATGCTCTCCGCGGATATGCAATTGACCAAAAGAATCCTGGGCCGCGGCAGGTGTTCTTAAAATGACCTGGTTAAACCCAGCGCTATCTCCCTCGCTTTGGTCATCGATCTGCTCAGTGCTGATATTATAATTAGTTGCCCCAAGGCTTGGTTCAATGCTGTCACGGGCCTGGTCCAATTTCCCGATCACATCTACTTCACTCAATTGCGTAGTTGACGTATTGTCCGCCCAGCCATTTATAGAGAAAAAACATAACAAGCCGGTTAAAAACCATATCCACATAAGCACCTCCACTTTATAAATAGAAATAATTTCTATTTAATTGTCAAAAAAAATTAAGATTGCGACGGGTGGCTCGAAATTGATGTTAAGGGGCGGACGGAGACGGCCCTCTGGGCTAAAAGAGGGAAACCACAAAGAGCTAAGGCTGTGACTTTCTCGTTTCAATTAGGAGCACCTTAACAGCAAGTCCGAGACAGGACCCGCTGAACAGTTGTTTATTTTAAATATTTCTGAAATACCCCCACATTGTAACTGATCATTTTTAAATAAGTCTCCCCTTCACTGCCGAGCGCACCAAGGGCATCCGTGTATAATTCCGGTCCGACTTCGACCCCTGCTTCTTTAGATAGAGTTTCGGCTAATTTTGGATTAGCCATGTTCTCCGAAAAAATGGCACGGACACCATTGGCTTTGATGATATTTAACAGATCTGCTGTTTCTTGGGCTGAGGGATCAGCGGCTTCGGTAGTTGCTGACGGGATGACAGCGCCAATGATTTGAAAACCATAACGTCTGGCAAAATAACCTAAGGCATCATGATTGGTGACTAATTTGCGCTTATCAACAGGGATAGTGGTAACTTTTTGGATGACCCATGCATCCAGATCCTTTAATTGTTGGATATAAGCACCGGCATTTGAATCATAGACGGCCTTATTAACAGGATCAATAGCATCAAACGCGTCACGGACATTTTGTGTGTAGATTATAACATTTGTTACATCCTGCCAGGCATGTGGATCGGTTTCTTGAGGGTTATTTTCAAATACTCTAGGGACAATGCCTTGAGATACAACAACCCGCTTGGCTTTAGAACCGCTGGCTTCATACAATTTATCAAGCCAATGCTCCAGGTATAAGCCATTCTCAAAAATTATATTTGCTTGAGACAAATTCACAGAATCTGACGGGATCGGCTCATATTCGTGGGCATCGCCATTGGGGCCGACTAAAACAACTAAATTGACCTTGTCCCCTGCAACATTCTTGACCACGTCCCCGATAATACTGATCGTGGCGATGACATTGACTCGATCGGCGTGTGCCGGAGTAAACCCAAAAATTAACAGAAATAAGGCTAATAAAGTCAACTTTCTTAAATTGAACCATCTTGTAAATGTCTTCATGTTATTCTCCCTGTGTTTTTAAATAGAAAAATTTTCTATCTAAAGTTTAAAAAAATTTGATTCCTTCCCCTAAAACAATACCCTGCTATGTTTGTTCTTATAAAGATCATATTCAGTTTGTATCTCAGCCGCTTTCGTTGTATTGCCTGTTTGCTGGTAGCTATTTTGAAGCTGACTTAGCAAGGTCTGCATACTATTAATACTGCGAAATCCGAGAGTGCCATGACGGTATTTCAAAATGTCTGCGTCGAGTAATGCCCCGGCACGCGGCCCGGCTTCTCTGACACGTTCAAAATTCTCAATGGCTTGGGCATACTCACCTTTTAAATAATAGGCTTGCCCTAATTCAAAAGAAGCAGCTCCCTTATCTTGCGGGTATAACACAATGACCTTCTCAAAAGCCGCAGTGGCCAAGTCCACCCTTGATATGTCCATATAGGCAAACCCAAGTGAAGTCCAGGCTTGTTTATTGTCTTTATCGATAGCAATGATTTTCTTGCATATCCTGATCGCATCATTATATAAAGAACTGCTCGAATACGATGTTACCCTGACGATCATTTGGCTGATGATAAATGGCCGTAACAAAAATAATAAAGTCCCAATGATGACAATCGACACCATCCATCGGCCAGCCAAAGACAATGAGCTGCTCTCATGATCATGGTCATGATCACAGGTACAGTCTTTTTCATGTGAGTGCTTATGTCCGGTTTCTGGGTGATTCATTTACATTTAAGCAAGGGTTACTAAAAATATACCCGTAACAATTAAAATATTCCCGACTAAAAAACTTATTTTTCCTTCCAATTTCTGCGTTTGGGGCAATAGATGCTTTAATATACTTGACGAAAAACCCAAAACTAAAATAGGAAGGCTTTGGCCTAAGGCAAAACTAAAGAAAATGACAGCAGAATAAAGCAAGGACCCTTTTATCGCGATCAAGCTGGCAATAAGAAGCAATACAGCTCCGCAGCAAGGACAAGCCGGTATCTCTAAAAAAGCAAATAATATCCCGAAGATAAATGCCGAAGGAATGGTTTTGACACTTTTAAGAGCGCTTTCACAACGGGCATTGAACATTGTTGTACCAAAAGAAAGCAGGCCTGCAAAAAACAAACCGCCTAATATCATGAGAGTGCCTAAAAAAAGATATAAACATTGGCTAATAGCCACAAGCCTGGTAGCGATATGAGCGATCGCGCCAAAAAGTATACCGATAAAGGTGTAAGAAATGATCAGTCCGCAGGAAAATGCGATGGAAAGAAAAAGCCCCCTGTGCTTAAGCTGTGAACTGGAAGATACAAGCCCCAATAAAACCGGTAATCGGGCAAGGGTGCAGGAACTGATTGAGGCCACAGCCCCGGCAAATGCCACGGCAATGATGACTTCGATCAAGTTCCCTCTTAAAAGTATATTTTGGATATACGTGACCATATATGCTAACCATCCTAACACCCGGTGTTAGGATGGTCCTTCCTGACACGACTTACATACACCGTTGATCTGCATGGAATGATTCAAAACCTTATAGCCTTTGACATCCTTAACGTCGGGAAAATGGCAAACCGGAAAATCATCCACCTTGCCGCATTCGACACAAACGATATGATGATGGTGATGCCCGCTATGATCATGGCACAAAGCATAATAACGCTTGCGCTCGTCGCGGTCTATCCTGATCAGGATCCCTTGCTTGACAAAAATTTCCAGGTTCCGGTACACGCTGGGCAGCCCGGAATGCTTAAAAGTTCTTTTTAAATGCTCTCCGATCGCCTCAGGCGTCAGGCATTTGTCCTTTTTGTCAAAAAGATCCAGGATCGCCCGGCGCTTGGGGGTGATCTTAAAATGGTCCTGCTTTAGTTTCCTGATATATTCTTCGTTCATATAATAAACAGAAATATTTTCTGTTTATGCTACTCCTATTTTGAGGATTGTCAACGGATATTAAACTTCTGACTAACCGGAAACGGGGATCTTCCAAATTTCCTTGGCATATTCGCGGATTGTACGGTCTGAGGAAAAAAAGCCGCTTTGGGCAACATTGATAATGGATTTCGTGGCCCATTCATCCTTATTCATATACATCTTGGAGACCTTGTCCTGTGTTTGGCAATAGGATTCAAAATCAGCACAGACCAAATAAGGGTCATACTCCATCAGGGAATTGAGGATGGGATCAAAAAGATTAGGGTCATGAGGGCTAAAAAAGCCGCTTTGGATCAGCTTAAATATCTCCTGAAGCATAGGATTTTGGTCAATATACTGACGGGGATTATAGCCGTTTTGTTTGACCGATTCCACCTCATGGGACTTAAGACCGAATATAAATATGTTCTCAAGACCGACATTTTCCGCGATCTCGATATTGGCCCCATCGAGCGTACCGATGGTAAGGGCGCCATTCATCATGAATTTCATATTACCGGTCCCCGAAGCCTCGGTCCCGGCCGTAGATATCTGCTCTGAAAGATCACTGGCCGGGAAGATCTTCTCAGCCAAAGATACACGGTAATTCTCAAGGAATATCAGGCGGATCTTGTCCTTCACGTCCCTGTCATGGTTGATGATATCCGCGATGCAGTTAATGAACTTGATCGTTAATTTGGCCATGTAATAGGACGGAGCGGCTTTGCCGCCGATCATAAAGGTCCGGGGATAAATAAATTCCTTAGGGGAATGTTTGATCCTCAAATATTGGGAAATAATATAAAAAGCAAAAAGGATCTGGCGCTTATACTCATGGATCCTTTTGATCTGCACATCAAAGATGGATTTAGGGTCAAGCTCTACGTTCATGGTCGAACTGATATACCGCACCAAAGCTTCCTTATTCTGTTTTTTGATCTCCATCCATCGTTCACGGAAGGCCTTGTTGTTCTTAAAAGAATTTAATTTTTCCAATTTGTAAAGGTCCATGACCCATTCACTGCCCACCTTTTCCATCAACAAAGTCGAAAGGCGCGGATTGGCTTTCAAGAGCCATCGCCGCTGGGTGATCCCGTTGGTCTTATTATTGAACTTCTTAGGATAAAACTCGAAGAAATCCTTGAATAGTTTTTCTTTTAAAAGTTCGGAATGCAATTTGGATACCCCATTAACATAAGAACTGCCGACAATGGCCAAATAGGCCATGCGTATCCTTTTAGGGTCCCCTTCTTCAATGATCGACATGCGCCTGAGGCGGTCATTGTCGCCGGGATAATGCAAGGCCACTTCCCTCAAGAAATGGGCATTGATCTCGTAAACGATCTCCATATGGCGCGGCAAAAGTTTTGAAAACAGGTCGATCGACCAGCATTCCAACGCTTCCGGCATCAGGGTATGGTTCGTATAGGCAAAAATCATGGTTGTAATGTCCCAGGCAGTTTCCCATTCAAAATCATATTGGTCGATCAAGATCCGCATGAGCTCAACGATCGCCAGGGTCGGATGCGTGTCATTAAGCTGGATCGCCACTTTTTTAGGCAGATCATTAAGGTTTGAATTCTCCGATTTAAAACGGCGGATGATGTCAGCGATCGATGCCGCGGTAAAGAAATATTCCTGCTTTAAGCGCAGTTCCTTGCCCTGGCTTCTTTCATCCGAGGGGTATAACACTTTGGAAATATTCTCTGAAAGGATCTTCTTGTAAACAGCATGTTCATAATCACCGGATTTAAAATAATCGAAATCAAATTCTTCCGTCCCTCTCGCTGACCAAAGGCGCAAGGTATTGACAACATCGTTCTTATAGCCGGGGATCGGAAAATCATAAGGAACAGCAAGGACATCCTGCGTATTGACCCACTTATGTTTGGGCGCACCTTTTTGATCGGTATCCGTCTGTGTATTGCCATAAAAACGGATATTCACCGTATTTTCCGGCCGTTCAAATTCCCAAGGGTTACCGGTGCGCAGCCACTCATCCGGAAGCTCTACTTGGAAACCATCCTTGATCTTTTGATGGAATATCCCATAGTCATAACGGATCCCGTAACCATGGGAGGGTATCGCAAGGCTTGCCATCGAATCAAGGAAACATGCGGCCAGGCGTCCCAAACCGCCATTACCTAAACCAGCGTCGATCTCCTGCTCCCTTACTTCTTCCATGTCCAATTCTAATTCATCCAGGGCTTCCGTGACCTGCTTTTCAATGCCCAAATTGTACATATTATTGCCCATCAGGCGCCCGATCAAAAATTCCAGGGACAGGTAATACACCCGACGGACATTTTTTTTATGGTAACTCTGCTGGGTCTTGATCCAGCGTTCGACGATACGGTCCCTGACCGCCATGGATAAAGCCATAAAATTATCATGCATGGTTGCGGTATAGAGGTCTTTGGACAGGGTATATTGCCGGTTGGTCTGAAACGAAATTTTTAAAGCTTCCTTGGTCATTTCCTTGGTGGAAACAAACCAATCCGCTTGCTTTTTAGGCTCAGAAGGCATCTTCGTTTACCTTTTATTTTGTCACGGCCGTTGCTACTGGTGCACTGACTGCTGGCGCGCTGACTGCTGGCGCGCTGACTACTGGTGCGCTGACAGCTACAGGGGCCGGTTGGGCCAATTTTTTGCTTAATGCCTCAAGATCATTCCTGGTCTCTGATAACGTATTCTTCAGGTCTTCATTTTCTTTTTGTTCCATCATTAATCTGTTGGCCAAAAGCTTGATCTTATTGTTCTTCTGCATGACTATATTGGTCAAGGTAGCTTGATATTCTTTGAGATCATTGGATCTTTCATAATTAAAATCCTTGATCAGTATTATCGTCACCACTAAAAATCCGATCACCGCTAAGCCAAATAACACATCAATTTTCCTTGTTTCCACGATTCGCCTCCTTGTGATGGTTTGTTTAAGGGTAAATTTTACTATACCGCAAGCAGGCACGACTTACAAGGGTTCTGTAGGATATTTATTTGCAACAACTTAGGTAGGACCAGACTGACATTTACTTCGAAGTATAGACGATCAGATCGCCTTTAAATCTAAGTAGATCATCGCCGCCATAATACCGGAACTCCTGGGTTGCGGCATTAATGATGGCATCAGCCCCTCTTTTGCGGGCAATATCTTCCGCCTGGCTGGTCAAGGACATAGGATTGACCCCATTGCTGACATAGCCTTCTATGGAGACATTCCCGATCACATAATAAGGAGTGCCTGCAGGCAAAGCTTGGGCAGAGGGATAAACATTTACCGTATAAAATTTATCTTTGGCAGGATACCGTTGCATGGAATAACTGACATATCTGGTACTCGTCGCACAACCCGCCAAGATCAACACCGCTAAACCTATCAGCAATCTTTTTTTATTCATATAATATCCTTATTTTCCATACAACAGCTGAAGTTGGGAAACTTTAGGGAAGTCGTTATAAAACTCGCCCTGCGGCCCTGTAAAGCCTTTCCCTGATCTTTTGATAACGACAGCTGTGTAGCCTCCCTTGGTGTTAGGGATGTTAATGGTAATTGAATCCCCGACGTCACTGCTGACCGGGGTTTCTGTGACAACTGGCATTGATGTTACTGCGCCGATCTGTGCCACGGGAGCCGTCACTCCGGCAGGTGTTGCCACGGCTTGATAACCGTTCTGAGTGTACAGATAGTAAACCCCGTTATTCGTATAATAAGTAACACCGTTAACGATCACCGGTTGGTAAGTCGCTGAAGAAACAACGGCGTATTGAGGATAATAATAAGGATCAGCATAATATGGATAGTACGGGTAACCATAATAAGGGCCCGGCCAGCCAAAATTAAAACCGACATAGGTTCTCCCATGCCATCCATCATGCCCATGCCCATGCCACGCATAGGAAGGTGTTGGTTTAAAAAGCAAAAGGCCAAAAAATAGGAGAACCAGGAATATTTTAGGAAAGCTTTTCATAACTACCCCCTTCTGACAACTGTATTAATTATAGCTCACCAGCATTAGAGGTCAATGGCTTTGTTCCTCTCATACTATTAGACAAAAGGATTTGCCCAAAAGTTCCATTTTTTTATAAAGGAGAATTAGCTTTTCTAAGGATCAATTTCTGGGCTGTTTGGTCCAGGGTAAAATGGAACTTGCTTAAGAATGACATCCCTAAAATACCGTATTTGATCCCCTTGACATTATCAAGTACCACCACCGCACTGACATCCCTGAGCTTGGCTTCTCCCACCCTTAAGCTATGAAGGGAAATAAAGGCCGCTTTATACCTGCCATTAAGCACTTCAACATTGCCGACATTATTTTGGCCAGGATCAATTCCCAATTTACGGATAAACACGGAATTTAACATCACCACCGGAGAGCCTGTATCCACGATGAGCATGGCATGGAACTTGCTATTGATCACCACATCCGCCAGGAGATGTCCTTGCCCGTCAGCGATCAAAGGTATGATAGCCCCATCCAGGTCCTTGCGCCTTTGGTCCGCCTCTCGGGATAGATCATCGCTCAATTGTTCCTTGGCTTCAATGATCTTCGAAGAAACACCCAAACTCTTGGCTTCCTTTAGAGCTTGACGGTCAGCCTTGATAAGATCGCTATCATCCGCCAACACATGAGAACTTCCCAGAATCCCTGAAAGAAGCCCTATGATCACTATTATTTTAATGTTCATTTTATTATTTTGTTGACCGGTCTGGCCGTCATCGGCTTACCGGGCAATTGTTTACGGGGATAGGAGAATGAATACGGGGTGATGATATGGAATTTGGCACACAGGTCATTGATCGCGTTGATTAAATTTTCATTGTTTTCATTGTATTTGAGTTGGCCGATCAGATAGTAAACTTTATGAAAAGCCCAGTCGTGGGCGATCTGTTTGTCCCCTGCCAAAGCGTCCTTCATGGAGGCGGTCACAATGAATTCTTTCTTTTCATTGACCATGTCCCCCCTGATCTGGACCGCGAATTTATTTTCACCTGTATACCTGCCGAAAATGACAAATTGAGACCCTTTGAAAAAATCAGGCATGGTTTGGGGGAAGATCTGCTTTTCATTCAGGCCGCTGACATAATAACGCACATTCAACAATAGCGGGTCTTTGATCTCATTGTAGAACCTGTTAAATTCCCTGCCGATAAAAAAATCCCGGTCGACCACCGTTGACCAGCCGCGGTTCTTGAAGGCGATGAAATCAAGCATATACGGGTCAACGTCCGCGCCTCCGCCAAAAGTAAAGATACTGACCTTGTTATCATTGATCCTCGATATTGCGTTGATGACCTGACGGGTATCGATGATACCTTTGGTGGGAAATCCGTCACTCATAAATACCCTGTAAGAGGGAACAAAAGGGTCTTTACTATCAATGCTGGCGCGCAGTGCATCATAAATGTCGGTGGTTGACCATGACTTTAGGTCGTGAAGAAAATCTATGGCGTCCTTGATATTATCCGGATCATTACTCAGAGACGTCGGGCTTAAAGGAATGGTTTTGTCCTTGAATACCAGGATATTAAAACGATCATCAGGATTAAGGTGTTTTAAACTATAGATCAGGCCTTTTTCAAACTGGGACAGGCGAGCCATCCCGATACTGCCCGAAGCATCCACCAGGTAGATGATCTCTTTGGGGATAACAGGAAAGTTGATCGTTGCATCCCGTACTTTCACGGAAAGCTTGAAATATTTCTGGCCTGAAACAGGGTCCCGGTACTTGAATAATTGGTAGGTCAGCGCCGTACCAAGGTCCATGGACTTGGACTCCTGCTCGATCCCGGAAGCGCTCTTTTTCATCATTTGAAATTCATGCTGCATATTCGCCGTCTGCAGGGGTGCTGACAAAGAAGAATTGGCCGGGATAGCGCTTTTATCCAGGAAATATTTGGATATGTCCTCGCCGGAATTAAGTACCGGAGCCCCGGAGGAGAAATTCTCACTGGGCACTTCTCCCAGGTCCACCAGATTTTCACGGACGGCATGCCTGACTTTTTTAGTCATGATCACATCATTAAATTCAGATAACTTAAGGATCTGGTTTCGCTGGGCTGATGAAGGGACAAGGGCTTGGGAGCCTTTTTTAATGGATGATTCAATATTCTCCCGGATCAAACTCTCGGATTCCACCGTCGGTTTGTTGATCGATTTTTCCGTAAAAGGATTGTCCGGCTTGGGCGACCTGCGTGAAAAATCCGAGTCAAATTTGAGCCTCTCCTGCCCTAAACGTTCCTGCTTGTCGATCTTGACATGAAAAACCACTTCAGGGCTCTCGGGAAAAGGAATGGACGGCAGGATCTTGACAAAATAACTCCATACCAAAAATCCGATATGGACCAGGATAGAGATCAACAGAGCCGTGACGATCCTTCTTTTAACGATCCTTTTTATTTTAATAAACGGATCCTTTGTTTGGCCGTATTAGCGGCTGAGCTGTTTTTATATTTATCCAGGATCTCTGAATACAATTTAAAAGCATCAGCTTGCCGATGAAGGCGTTCGCAAATGCGGGCCGCCTTAAGCAAACTTTCCGGGCAATAATATTGGTCATCATAGATGGTTGCCACCAAAAGATAGATCTTAAGTGCCTCATTAAGATCTCCTTGGGTAAGGTCCAGATTGGCCAGTTCAAATCTGGCATGCACAGAAACTGTATAATCATCGGCATTCTCATTTAAGGGGACCTGAAACTCTTTTTTAGCCTCATCAAATTGCCGGTCACTCTCCAAACACAATCCATAGCCGATATGAGCACTGCCGCTAAAGGCATTCTTGTTCGGTGATGCCATGACCGCCGCATATTCCTTGTTTGCCTCTTCACATTCATTTTTCCCGCGCAAAGCTTCTGCCCTGAAATAACTTATTTCCATGACGTCCTGTTGAGGGAAATTTTTCCGGGCTTGGGTCACCACCCGCAGCACTTCGTCGTATTTCTCTTTCTTTAAATACTCATTACAGACCCAGACATAGGTATTTATCTTCAGGTCGTTTTGGCTGGCCTGGTTGATCAGCCGGTCAAAATAATCACGGGCCTGGTCAAAGTTTTTACGGCCTAAATAAATGATCGCCAAGTTTTTTAAAGCCGCCGGATAATATTCACCATTATCTTTATGCTCATCGACTTGGGCGTAAGCGGCCAAAGCCTGATTGGTATCGCCTAATTGCTGTTCATAATAACCTAATAAGAAATTCGCGGCATTCGTCTTTACTGCCCCGGCTTTGGATAGGTACTCCTGCAATAATTTGACCGCATCCTGGGACCGGTTCTGGGTACCATAACAATTGGCCAAAATAAGCATGATCTCACTGTATTTCTCATCGTTAGGGAAGGCCTTCAAATACTCTTCCGCCCCCCTGACGGCCCCGCTTAGATCTTGCGCTTTAAGGGCCATCATCACCGCATCGTATAAAGCTTCCTTGTTTTGGTCAACAGGCTGATCGCCCACATATTTCAAAAATAAAATTTCAGACTCTTTAAACCGGCCTGTTGCTTTACGGGCATGGGCCTGGCCTAAAAGGGCCGCGTTATAAAAGCGGGAATTGGGAAAATGAAGATAGACCTTTTCAAAAAAATTAAACGCATGGTCAAAATCCCCCAGCCCGTAATACGCTTGCGCCTGGATAAATGAGGCTTCATCCGCATCGTCGACATCTCCCTGACCATAGGTTTCAACAAGGGACAGCCCATCCTTATATTTTTTCTCCCTGATGAGGATATCCGCTTTTTTAAGAAAGATCTTGGCCCGTTCCTGGGCCTTCAAGCCCGTAAGGCCAAGCATCCGGTCCATGAGTACCGTGGCCTTGTCATATTGATTTAATTCAATATAGGCCATCACAGCGGCGAAGTGAATGGCAAAATCAGCCTCATCATTCTTGAGCCCTTTACTTTTTTGTTGGTAAACTTTAATCAGCCCGTCGTATTGGCCTAAATTAAAATAAGCTAAAAGCATATTGGCCAGGGCATCCTGAGAAAATCCCAAGCCGGCATATTTGTCTATGACCTGGCCGAACCCATTGATCGCGTCGGCATATTTCCCCGACATAAATTCCAGCTCGGCAACCCTGTAGACTAATTCCCCTTTTAATGCGTCATCCATCGCTAATTTCGACGCTGTATCATAGGCATCCATGGCCTTTGCATACTGGCTGTTTTGGGCATTGATCATCCCTATCTCTTTGTACGCATAGGCCGTGTAATCAGACGCTCCCTCGACTTGGGCGGCCTTCTGATAAAGGGCAAGCGCATTGGCCGCATCGCCCTGTCCCATATAGGCTTGGGCTGTATAATAATCAAACGACTGCAGCATGGATGCTTTTAGGGGCTTTGATGGATCGAGCAGAGCAAATTCTTTCAAAGCCTCGTCATATTTTTTTTCCTGGATATCGATCTGGCCTAACCGCAAGATGACAACCGGCAACTGGTCTGAATTAGGAAAAAGCTGGATGAATTGGTCATAGACTTCAATGGCACGATCAAAATCCTGGGACAAAAAATATCCCTCCCCTAATGATAAATAAGCTTCAGGGAGGGAAGGGCTTTGGGGATAATCAGCGATGAATTTCCGGTACTGCAAAATGGCCATATCATAGATCCCGCGTGAGAGCAAACCCTGGGCAAAACTCAGCTGTTCCGCTTCCTTGACAGTCCCCTGCGCCAATATCCGCAAGGGAAACATCATTTGAAGTAACAAAATGCCGACCAAAAAGAAGGACCTGGATCTCATGTTAACTGTTCTCATCCCTGAGTGTCGAAAATGACACGTCTAAAAGATTAGAACGGCCGCAGGCATCCAGGGCTTGGATCACATATTTATGGTAGGAGAGCTCATCAGCGCGGATAATGACCTGCTGATTAGGGAATAACCTGGACACCTCTCTTAGCATCACTGTCAGCCCATTGCTGGTATATTCCTTCTGATTGACAATAAAACGCCCGTCCTTGGTGATATTGATCACGATCTTGCCGGCACTTTGCGCGGATTGAATGGCTGTTTTGGATTTTGGAAGGGTTAGGTTGACCTGGGCTTCCATTTGATTGAACACAGCGATGATCATAAAGAACATCAACGCCCAAAAAGCGATATCCACCAAAGGGGCCAACTGGACCATCGGCCTCTGCCTTTGATATTCAGTAACGTCAAATTTAACCATATATCCCCCAACATGTTTATCGGTTTTGGATCGTCTTGATCAAATCCGTGCTATAGATCTCGATTAAATTGGTAATTTGTTGGACGCGTCCGCGAAAGTAAGAATACGCCATCAAGACCGGGATGGCCACGATAAGACCTGAGGCCGTTGTCACCATCGCCTTGGAAATACCCGCGGCTAAAAGGGTTGTTTTAACGCTGGCTGATTGAAGAGGCACCGCGTGAAAAGCCTGGATCATCCCAAGAACGGTCCCAAGCAGCCCTAAGAGCGGCGCCACCGCGACGATATCGGAAAGATAACTGATGTTCTGCCAAAGATTGGTCACCTCAACGCGGGCGATGTTCTCCATCGCGTCGCGGGCTGAATTGTCCAAGGGGTTTTTGCGTTCAAGGCCTGCCAGGACAATTTTTGAAATGATCGTATTGTTGTTTTTGCGGCACAAAGTTTGGGCCGCGGCAAATTCCCTGGTTTCAAGCTTGCGCATCACTTCATCAAAAAGCCTGCGGGGTGCGAGCTTCTTGACATTAAGCACCATCAGGTCATAAATAATGATCGCCACCGCCACCACCGAAAGGATCCCGATCACGACCATGACCCCGCCGCCCGCCTTTAAGGTCTGCCAAAGCGTCATCTCGGTGGGCATTTGATCGACACCTAAAGGGATCTGGGCTGACTGCGCATAAGCGCCGTGAGCTCCGTAAATAAGCAGCAAAAAAAATGTGAATACCCGCCCGACATACCTGTTCATAATTTTTGAATTAGTCATTAATAATCTCCTCTTTTGGTATAATATATCTCCATGTCGACCTATCGGTTAATCATTATTTTCTTGTTCTTCTCGATCATTGGCTTAAGTGCCAATGCCCAGGATGAAACGCCCCAGCAATTGATACAATTCGTGCAATCATCACTGGTTGAAGTGACGACCATCGATTCCAAAAGCATTGACGAAGGCGGCGGTCACATCAAGGTCGGCACCTATCACTCCCAAGGCTCCGGTGTCATCATCGATTCCCAGGGGATCATCGTCACCAACACCCACATTATCGCCGGTGTCCCTCATATCTACGTCGGTTTACCTGACGGGACAAAACAGGAAGCCAAACTTGTATATTCCAGTGACGCTGATTTTAGCTTTATAACAATCGAGCCGGCCTATCCTCTGCAGGCGATCACCTGGGCTGATTCTTCCCAAGCGCCGGTGGGCACGCCTATCATCGGTCTTAGCTACGCCGACGGACAACAGCATATCTTAAGCGGCCAGATCACCAACCTGATCAATGGCAAAATTTCAAATAACATCGAGCTTATCGAATTGAATCTTAATCTTGTTCCAGGAGACAGCGGAGGACCACTTTTGGACAATCAAGGTCATTTGCTGGGACTGGTCATGGCTAAACTCAAAGACCAGGACAATAAAAGCTACGCCATTGCGTCCAATAAGATCCAGCAGGAATATCAAGAATATAAGAATAAAAGCGACAGCGCCCTGCTTTTATAATTACTTCCCATACATGGCTTGTAATTGTTCCGTTGAGGGGACTTGATCATAATACTCGCCCTGCGGACCTATATAACCATTACCAGACCTTTTAAGCACGACCGATGTAAGCCCGCCATTAGAGTTGGGAACATTGATCGTGACCGTATCACCCGAATAAGTTGTTGTGGGGACCGCTTGGGGCTGTGCGACAACCACCGGCGCTGGTTGTTCTTCCACCGGCTTCTGGATCTGTGAACCCACCGCTGCCCCGGCAACAGCGCCTACCGCGCCTCCGATAAGCATCCCGGCACCCGTATCATGACTTTGATGGCCGATAATACCGCCCGCCAGTGCCCCTAAGGCGCCACCCGTTGCCGCCCCTTCACCTTCATTATTATATGGATTACAGCCGGATATGGCCGCGATAAATGCGATCATGGTCACTGCGTAGAAATATTTTTTCATCTTGAATCTCCTTTAAAATATAAAAATTGTTTCTTTTTTTGATTATATCAGATAATAATTTAATTTCAAATTATCTGACTTTTTTAAAACACCCCTTAGAATTCCGAAGCCATCATGGTCTCAAAACGACCTTTTTGCACTGGGATCATCAGGACAAACGGGACACAGAGCAGGAACATGAACATCAGAAAATAAGAAATATCATTATACGCCATCATCGCCGCCTGCTGGGTCACCATGTTATTGGCCATGGCCATGCTTGCCTCTTTGGCCTGTCCCATCGTCATCCCTTGACGGAAAAAGAAATGGACCGTCTGATGGTAAAAATTCATAAAATTAGAATCGAATCGGCTGATATGTTCCGCCAAATAAGAATGATGTATTTGAGTGTTGCGGTCCAACAAGGTCGCCATGACGGCATAGCCGATATTCCCGCCGACCTGCTGAAAAAGATTGAATAGACCTGAGGCCGAGGTCATATTTTCTTTTTCCATGGAGCTCAAGGACACCGTGGATAAAGACACAAAGATAAACGGCATTCCTGATCCCATCAATAAAAGGATAGGTATTATATTCCCCTGGGCCGCCGTAGTGGCTAAGTGGGCCAGCAAAAAATATGAAATACAAACAACAGTAATACCAAAAATGATCAACTTGCGCGGGTCAACATAATTATAAAGATTACCGACCAAAGGCAAGACGCACATCAAGGCCACTGCCCGCGGCATCAGGACCAGACCTGCCTGGTACGCCGGGTAATTCAATAGCTGTTGGGTAAATTGAGGCAAGATAAATGTAGTCCCGTAAAGGGCTACGCCAAACAAGATCACGACCAGGGCCCCCATGCGAAATTGCATGTTTTTAAAGATCCTGAAATTGACCACTGGTTCTGCCACGGACAGCTCCCAGATCACCAGAGACACCAGGCTTAAACCCGTCAAAATAGCTGTCCATTGAATAAAAGAGGAATCAAACCAATTTTCCTGCTGGCCGCGTTCCAGGAAGATCTGCAATCCTGTCAAACCGGACGTCAATAATAAAATACCCGCTATATCGATCTTCTTTATCCCTCGTTTGAGATACGGAGGGTCCTGCACAAAAGTGTTCACCATCAGGATCCCTATAACGCTCACGGGTATATTGATAAAAAAGATCCATGCCCAGCCGAAATTATCGGTGAGCCAGCCTCCCAGGACCGGACCAATGGCCGGCGCCAAAACAACGCCCATTGAAAAGATCGCCATGGCCATCCCTTGTTCTTTTTTAGGAAATGATTCGCGAAGGATGGCCTGTGCCAAGGGCACCAGAGAACCACCGCCCATCCCTTGCAGGATGCGGCATACGATCATCTGGGCGAATGTATGGGACATGCCCGCTAAGATCGACCCTACCGTAAAAATGACAAAACATAACAGGTAAAAATTCTTGCGCCCCATGATCGTTGACCACCAACCGGACATGGTCATCATGATAACAGCCGCGATACTATAAGAGGTGGCCACCCAGGTGATGGCCGAGAGATTCTGGCCAAAACTGCCCATCATGTGAGGAAGGGCGACATTAACGACGCTAACGTCCATGACGCCCATGAAGGCCCCTATCATGACCGAGATGCCCACCATCCATTTATTAGGTTTATGTTCGCCCATATTAATTGGTATCGATCGTCGGAACGACTGACATCCCTAAAGCCAGCGGCCTTTTAGGGTCAAGCGGCCCGTCGAAAACAATTTTTACCGGTACGCGCTGGACAACCTTGATGTAATTGCCTGTGGCATTTTCTGCGGGCAGCAAACTGAACCTTGAACCGGTCCCTTGCTGGATACTGTCAACATGGCCATGAAAGACGACACCCGGATAAGCATCGACACTGATCGTCACCTTCAATCCTTGACGGATATGGGTCATCTGGGTTTCTTTTAAATTCGCGATCACCCAGCGGTCCCCAAGTACCACCGCCATCAAGGCCTGGCCTGGCTCAACAAACATCCCAATCTCAACATCTTTTCGGGAAACAACCCCGTCCGACGGTGCCGCGATCTTCGTATAAGACACATTTAACTTGGCCTGGGTCAAACGTGCCTGGGCCGCCTCGACCTGGGCTTTATCAGTATTCCAACGAAGCATGGCCTTGTCGAATTGCTGCTGGGAAATGTCCTTGCTGACTAATAATTTCTGGTATCGACGGACATCTTCTCCTGCCTGTCCTGCTTCTGCTGTAATGGCCGCGAGCTGGGCCTGGGCCAGATCAAAACTGGCCTGATAGTCTCGGCCGTCGATATCACACAAAGGTGCCTCGGCTTTGACCAATTGATTATCTTGCACATAAACATGGGCGATATGACCGGAAACCTTGGGGCTGATCACCGTCACATCA